>DXIO01000116.1 GCA_019112875.1 Candidatus Aquabacterium excrementipullorum | reverse complement strand
CCGGCAATGCCATGGCCGGTACTTTGGCGGCATTTGCCACGCTGGCCGTTGGTTATATTGCCCGTCCGCTGGGCGCGGCCATTTTCGGGCATTTTGGCGACAAGGTCGGCCGCAAGAAAATGCTGACGCTGACGCTGTTGTTGATGGGCGGCTCCAGCACCCTGATCGGCCTGCTGCCCACGTATGAAACCGTGGGCATCTGGGCGCCGATCCTGCTGGTGACCTGCCGCCTGATCCAGGGCGTGGCCATCGGTGGCGAATGGGGTGGCGCCGCGCTGATGGTGGTCGAGCATGCCGGCGTGAAGAACCGTGCCTTCTGGGGCAGCTTCGCGCAGATCGGCGCACCCACCGGCGTGCTGCTGTCGGCCGGCATCCTGGCCATCATGACCAAGCTGCCGCCAGAGCAGTTCGAGGCCTGGGGCTGGCGCGTGCCCTTCCTGCTGAGCGTGCTGCTGCTGGTGATCGGCTACGTGATCCGCGCCAGCGTGTCCGAGAGCCCCGTGTTCCTGGAAGCCCAGCGCAAGGCCGCGCAGGCCAAGAAGGAAGTCGTCAAGGTGCCCCTGGTCGAACTGCTGCGTGCCCCCGGCCCGCTGTTCAGCGCGATGGGCATCGGCCTGGGCGCCTTCGTGATCCAGGCGATCATGCTGCTGTTCGGTCTGAGCCATGCCATCAGCGTCGGCTTCCAGCGCAGCCAGGTGCTGCAGGTGCAGACCGCGGGTTCGGCCCTGCTGATCGTGTCGGTGGTGGTGATGGCGGTGCTGGCCGACAAGTTCGGCCGCCGTCCGGTGGTGCTGGGTGGCGCGTTGCTGTCGGCCGCGTGGGCCTACCCGATGCTCAACCTGATGAACACCGGCGAGTTGTGGGGCCTGGCGCTGGCCATCGGCGTGGGCACGATCGCCCAGGCCGCGATGTACGCACCGCTGGTCGCCTTCCTGACCGAGAAGTTCAAGGTGAGCACCCGCTACACCGGCGCCTCGCTGGGCTACCAGGGCGCGGCGCTGATCGGCGCGGGCTTTACCCCTCTGATTGCCACGGCGCTCAAGAGCTACTCCAATGGCAGCACGCACCTGGTGTCGGGCCTGCTGCTGGTGTGCAGCCTGCTGTGCGCGGCCTGCGTGTACTTCACCCGCGAGAGCCAGCACAACGACCTGAGCCAATGACGAGGCCCATGAGCTGAGAGTCCCTTCGCTGGCGGTGCTGCCCTGATCCGGTCGCGCCGTCAGCCGTTTTCCTTTGTGTCGCCCTGTTGATCCCGTGAAAGCCGAAGCCGTCATGTCTGCCCCCAACCCCGCTCGCCACCGTGTCCTGCTGAAGGATGGCGCGGTGCAGCAGGACGTCATCGTGGAGGGGCAGGGCCCCGCCATCGTGCTGCTGCCCTCGCTGGGCCGTGATTCGGAAGACTACGACGACGTGGCCGCCGGC
Organism: Candidatus Aquabacterium excrementipullorum; assembly: GCA_019112875.1. Classification (GTDB taxonomy): domain Bacteria; phylum Pseudomonadota; class Gammaproteobacteria; order Burkholderiales; family Burkholderiaceae_C; genus Aquabacterium; species Aquabacterium excrementipullorum. Next base: position 35,331 of record DXIO01000116.1, on the reverse strand, counting down.
TTGGCGGCACAGGGCTTTGCGGTACTGCGCCCGCAGCCGCGCGGCCTGGGCGCGAGCATCGGCCCGATGGACGGCATCACCCTGGCCGACTACGCGCACGACGTGGCCCATGTGATCAACGCCTTGGGCGGCGGCCGTGCCGTGATCGTCGGCCACGCCTTCGGCAACTGGGTGGCGCGCATGACGGCCAGCGTGCACGCGGAGTGCGTGCGCGGTGTGGTGATCGCTGCCGCCGCGGCCAAGCAGTATCCGCCGCACCTCACGCAGGCCATCCGCCGCATCGCCGACCCGGCGACCTCCGACGAGCAGCGTCTGAAGGACTTGCAGGACACCTTCTTCGCGCCGGGCAATGACGCGCGTGTGTGGCTGCACGGCTGGCACAAGAACGTGCGCGACAGCCAGTTCGCCGCGCACCTGGCCACGCCGCAAGCCTTGTGGTGGTCGGCCGGCGTGGCGCCCTTGCTGGACCTGCAGGCCGCTGACGACCCCTTCCTGCCGGCTGATCGGCGAGGCGAATTGCGCGCCGAGCTGGGCCCGCGTGTGAGCGTGGCGCTGATCGAGAACGCCAGCCACGCGCTGCTGCCCGAACAGCCCGACCGTGTAGTGGAGGAGGTGGCTCGCTGGGCCCGCTCGCTCTAACGTCAACACACCAAGGACTTGACCCATTGCCACGCGCTGGGCACCTTGCAGCGCACCGATTTTTCTCCAGGCTTTCAGACGAAAGAACGCACCATGAAATACCGCACCGTCGGCCGCACCGGCATCCGCGTGTCCCAGCTGTGCTTCGGCACCATGTCCTTCGGCTCCTACTCGGACGCCGCGGCCTCCAAGGCCATGTTCGCGCGCTGCCGCGAGGTGGGCATCAATTTCTTCGACTGCGCCAACTCCTACGCCGGCAGCCGCGCCGAATCCATCCTGGGTGATTGCATCGCCGAAGCCGGTGGCCGCGACGAGATCGTGCTGGTCAGCAAGGTCTGCCGCCCGATGAGCAAGGATGTGAACGGCCAGGGCCTGTCGCGTCACCACATCATGCGCGAGGTGGAGAACAGCCTGCGCCGGCTCAAGACCGACCGCATCGACTTCTACTTCATGCACCACTACGACCCGCTCACGCCGGTCGACGAGTCGCTGCGCGCCTTCGACGATCTGCAACGCCAGGGCAAGATCCTCTACCCGGCCGTGAGCAACTGGGCCGCGTGGCGCATCGCCAAGGCGCTGGGCATCTCCGAGCGCAAGGCGCTGGCCCGCTTCGAGCTGATCCAGCCCATGTACAACCTGGTCAAGCGCCAGGCCGAGGCCGAGCTGTTCCCGCTGGCCCAATCCGAGGAGATGGGCGTGATCGTCTACAGCCCGCTGGCCAGCGGCCTGCTGACCGGCCTGTACGGCGTGGGCAAGCGCCCCGAGACGGGCCGCCTGAACGAGGCCCGGTACGCGCAGCGCTACTCGGATGCGTCCAACTACGAGATCGCCGACGCCTTCACCGAACTGGCGCAGAGCGAGAGCCTGCCGCCCGCCTCGCTGGCCGTGGCCTGGGCCATGTCGCACCCTGCGGTGACGGCCCCGATCATCGGCGCCGAGAACGTCGAGCAGCTCGATGGCTACGTGGCCGCGCTGGACATCGACATGACGCCCGAGCTGCGCGAGCGCATCAGCGCGTTGTCTTTCGTGCCGGACATCGGCACCGAACGCACGGTCGACTGACCGCCTCTTCATCCGTTTCTCCCCCGGGGCCCTGGCGTCACGAGCGCTGGGCGCCCCCATCTCCTGAAAGACCGCCCATGGACAAGACTCATCTGCTCATCGACAACCAGGACGTCACCACCGACGAGTACCTGGAAGTCCGTGACCCCGGCCGCCACACCGACGTGGTCGGCCTGCTGGCCCAAGGCACCGCCGCCCAGGTGGACCAGGCCGTGCAGGCCGCGCACCGCGCGTACACCGCGTGGAAGCACGTGCCGCTGGCCGAGCGCCAGGCCCTGCTGCTGAAAGCCGCCGATCTGCTGGCGGCCGAAGGCCCCAAGGTGGCCGAGCTGATGGCCCGCGAATCGGGCATGCTGGTGCCCACCAACACGGCCGAGGCCGGCATGTCCGCCGCCATCATCCGCGACAACGTGGAGCTGGCCACCGACTACCTCAAGCCCCTGCAGGTCGAGGACGAACTGAGCTGGGTCAGCGTCGAGAAGATGCCCGTGGGCGTGATCGCCGGCATCATCCCGTGGAACGCGCCCATCATCCTGACGATGCGCAAGCTGGCGCCGGCCCTGGTGTGCGGCAACACGCTGGTGCTCAAGCCCGCGCCCACCGCTGCGCTGGGCCTGTCGGCCCTGCTCAAGAAGATCGCGGCCCTGTTCCCGCCGGGCGTGATCAACGTGGTGCACGGTGGCGCCGAGGTCGGCCAGGCGCTGACCACGCACCCGCTGGTGCGCAAGGTGTCCTTCACCGGCGGCGGCACCGTGGCCAAGGCGATCATGAAGGCCGCGGCCGACACCATCAAGGGGGTGCAGTTCGAGCTGGGCGGCAACGACCCGGCCATCGTGCTGGCCGATGCCAACCTGGACGACGTGATCCCCAAGATCGTGGGCGGCGTGTTCCGCCGCTCGGGCCAGTTCTGCTTCGCGGTCAAGCGCATCTACGTGCACGCCTCGATCTACGACGCCTTCTTCGAGCGCTTCTGCGCCGAGGTCGACAAGTTCAAGGTGGGCCACCCGCTGGCCGCTGGCGCCACCTTCGGCCCGATCAACAACGCCGCGCAGTTCCGCTACCTGCAGGACTTGACCGCGCGCACGCGCGCCGCCGGTGCCGAGGTGATCGAGCTGGGCAGCAAGGTGGACGAAGCCACCTGGAACGAGGGCTACTACATGCGGCCCACCGTGGTGCGCAACGCCGCGCCCGATCTGGAGGTGGTGGTCAACGAACAGTTCGGTCCAATCATCCCCATCGTCTCCTTCACGGACGAAGACGAAGTGGTGCGCCTGGCCAACGACAGCGAGTTGGGCCTGGCCTCCAGCGTGTGGTCCACGGACGCGGACCGCGCCGTGGCGATTGCCAACCGCATCGAGGCGGGCATGACCTTCATCAACAACGCGGGCACCTCGCGCATCGGGCAGAAGAACAGCCCGTTCGGCGGCGTCAAGCAAAGCGGCATCGGCCGCGAGAGCTCGGAAGTGGGCTTGTCCGAGTACGTGGAATACCACGCCATCAACTTCCACAAGTGATCGCCCCGCGCAGGAGAACCCCATGAGCAATTTGAAGATCGATCTGCTGATCGACAACCAGGACGTGCCGGGCGCACGCTACGCCGAAGTCCGCGATCCGGGCCGCTTCGCCGACGTGGTCGGCACCGTGGCGCAAGCCGATGCCGCGCTGGTGGACCAGGCCGTGCAGGCCGCGCACCGCGCCTACCCGGGCTGGGCCGCCACACCGCTGGAGGCGCGTGCCGAACGCGTGCTGGCCGTGGCCGACCTGCTGGAAAGCATCGTCGATGAGCTGGCGCCCATCGTGGTGTCCGAAACAGGCATGCTGCCGGTCGAGATCCGCATGGAGATCGGCGGCGCGGCCTTCGCCACGCGCGACAACGTCGATGCGGCCCGTGCCTTCCTGCAGGGCAAGCGGGTGGAAGACGCCACCAGCTGGGTCACCATCGAGAAGAAGCCCGTGGGCGTGATCGCCGGCTTCGTGCCCTGGAACGCGCCCATCGTGCTGATGATCCGCAAGCTGGCACCCGCGCTGGTCTGCGGCAACACCATCGTGATCAAGAGCCCGCCCACGGCCCCGCTGGGCATCGGCCTGCTGCTCAAGCGCGTGGCCGCGCTGTTCCCGCCGGGTGTGATCAACGTGCTGCATGGCGGCAACGAGGTCGGCCAGGCGCTGGTGGAGCACCCGCTGGTGCGCCGCATCTCCTTTACTGGCGGCGGCAAGGCCGCGACCGCGATCATGAAGACCGCGGCCGAGACCATCAAGAACGTGCAGTTCGAGCTGGGTGGCAACGATCCGGCCATCGTGTTGGACGACATGGACCTGGACAAGCAGATGCCCAACCTGGTGGCGGGCACCTTCCACCGCTCGGGCCAGTTCTGCTTCGCGGTCAAGCGCATCTACGTGCCTGAAAGCATCTACGACGCCTTCTGCGACCGCCTGGCCGCCGAGCTGAGCAAGGTGCGCGTGGGCCATCCCACGGATCCGCGCACCACCTTCGGCCCCGTGAACAACGAGGTGCAGTACCGCTACGTGAAGGAGCTGGTCGCGCGCGCTCGTCAATCCGAGGCCGAGGTGATCGAGCTGGGCGAGGCGGTGGACCCGGCCAGCTGGGAGCAGGGCTATTACCTGAAACCCGTGCTGGTCAAGCGCCCGGATCCGAACCAGGAGATCGTGAGCTGCGAGCAGTTCGGCCCCGTGGTGCCGGTGATCCCGTACAAGACCGAAGACGAGGCCGTGGCCATGGCCAACGACACCGAATACGGCCTGGGCTCCAGCATCTGGACGACCAGCTTCGAGCGTGGCGTGGCGCTGGCCCGCCGCATCGAATCGGGCATGACCTTCATCAACAAGAACGCGCAATCGCGCTTGGGCCGTCGCCACATGCCGTTCGGCGGCGTGAAGCAGAGCGGCATCGGCACGGAGAACTCGGAGTTCGGCCTGGCCGACTACGTCGAGTACCACGCGATCAACCTGCACAAGTGATCGGGCGCGGCGGTGCGTGGGTGCACCGCCTTGATCGCCTCTTTCGTTCATCACCAGGGCAGGTGGCCTGTCTTCAAGCAGTTTCGAGCAGCGCCACCGGTCCACATCCCCTGAGGACTCATCCATGAGGACCGACATTCTGAAAGGCCAGCGCGCCATCGTCACCGGCGGTGCGTCGGGCATCGGCCGCGCCATCGCCGGCCTTTTCCGTGAACAGGGCGCGACTGTGGTCGTGGCCGACCTGAACGGCGAAGCCGCCGCCCAGGCCGCGCGCGAACTGGGCGCCGAGCAGGGCCATGCCAAGGCCGTGCAGGTCGACGTGGCCAACGAGGCCAGCATCAAGGCCATGGTCGATGCCGCTGTGCAGCACATGGGCGGCGTCGATGTGCTGGTCAACTGCGCGGGCGTGCCGCAGGTCTACACGGTGATCGAGGACCTGCTCGAAGCCCAGTGGGACCGCATCGTCGGTGTCAACAGCAAATCCGTGTTCCTGGCGTGCAAGCACGTGGTGCCGCACATGAAGGCCCAGGGCAGCGGCGGCGCCATCGTGAACATCGGCTCCATCGTGGGCGTGCGCCCCAAGGCGGGGCAGAACGCCTACTGCGCCTCCAAGGCGGCCACCATCGCGCTGAGCCAGTCGCTGGCGGTGGAGCTGGCCCCGGCGCAGATCCGCGTGAATGTGGTCAACCCCGGCGCCGCCGAAACGCCGATGCTGGCCGGCTTCGTGCCGCCCTCCGACAAACCGCTGGACGAGGTCAAGAAGACCTTCGCCAGCAACATCCCGCTGGGCTCGCTGATCCAGCCCGAGGACATCGCCGAGGCGGCGCTGTACCTGGCCTCGTCGCTGTCCAGGCGCGTGACGGGCGCGGTGTTCAACGTGGACGGCGGACGGGGGGTTTGAGGCCTGACATGCACGGCGGCGCATAGCTGCTGTGCCATGCACGTGGTGGTCACCTCACAGGTGCTTGCCTAGAGTCATGGACAAGCGAAGTACCCATTCCATCGACCCCATTCGAGCACCTCAAGGAGCCTATGTCCCAGCCCGCCTTCATCTGTGATGCCATCCGCACGCCCTTCGGCAAATACGGCGGCAGCCTGTCGTCCGTGCGCGCCGATGACCTGGGCGCGGTGCCGCTGAAGGCACTGATGGCACGGCACCCTCAGCTCGACTGGGAAGCCGTGAGCGACGTGATCTACGGCTGCGCCAACCAGGCCGGCGAGGACAACCGCAACGTGGCGCGCATGTCCGCGCTGCTGGCCGGCCTGCCGGTGTGGATCGGCGGCTCGACCGTGAACCGCCTGTGCGGCTCCGGCATGGACGCCGTGGGCACGGCGGCGCGCCAGATCCGCGCTGGCGAGGCCGAGCTGATGATCGCCGGCGGCGTCGAGAGCATGAGCCGCGCGCCCTTCGTGCTGCCCAAGGCCGAATCGGCCTTCAGCCGCGCCAATTCGATCGAAGACACCACCATCGGCTGGCGCTTCATCAATCCACTGATGAAGGCGCACTACGGCGTAGACAGCATGCCGCAGACGGCCGAGAACGTGGCCGACGATTTCGGCATCGACCGCGAATCGCAGGACCGCATGGCCGTGGCCTCGCAGACCAAGGCTTTGGCCGCCCGCGCACGCGGCTTCTTCGATGCCGAGATCACGCCGGTGCACGTGCCGCAGCGCAAGGGCGATCCCCTCGTCGTCAGCCAGGATGAGCACCCGCGCGAAACCACGATGGAGGCGCTGGCCAAGCTGAAAGGCGTCGTGCGCGCCGACGGTACCGTGACCGCCGGCAATGCCTCCGGCGTGAACGATGGCGCCTGCGCGCTGCTGCTGGCCAGCGAGGCCGGCGCCGCGCGCCATGGCCTCACGCCCCGTGCCCGCGTGCTGGGCATGGCCACGGCCGGCGTGCCGCCGCGCATCATGGGCTTTGGCCCCGCGCCCGCCGTGCGCAAGGTGCTGGCCCTGACCGGCCTGCGCCTGGATCAGATCGACGTGATCGAGCTGAACGAGGCCTTCGCTGCGCAGGGCCTGGCCGTGCTGCGCGACCTGGGCCTGAAAGACGACGACGCACGCGTCAACCCCAATGGCGGCGCCATCGCGCTGGGCCACCCGCTGGGTGCCAGCGGCGCGCGCCTGGTCACCACCGCCATCAACCAGCTTCACCAGACCGGCGGCCGCTACGCCCTGTGCACCATGTGCATCGGGGTGGGGCAGGGCATCGCCATCGTGCTGGAACGCGTCTGAACGCGCCGCACGACAACGCTGAACAACGAGGAGACACCATGGACGACCTGACCCAACTGAAGGTGAGCATCGATGGCCACGTGGCCGTGCTCACGATGGACGCACCGCCCGTCAACGCGCTCACCCGCACCCTGAACGACGAGCTGACCCTGGCGCTGGACCGCATCTCCGAACTCGACGAGATCCGCGTCGTGGTGCTGACTGGCCAGGGCAATGTCTTCTGCGCCGGCGCCGATCTCAAGGGCCGCGCCGAGAACATCAAGGGCCCGGGCGACCTGCCCGCCCACTCGCGCCGCACCCGCGAGTGCTTCCACGCCATCCGCGAATGCGCCAAGCCCGTGATCGCCGCGATCAATGGCCCGGCGCTGGGCTCGGGCCTGGCCATGGTGGCGTCGAGCGACATCATCATCACCTCGGACAAGGGCTCGCTGGGCCTGCCCGAGGTCGATGTCGGCCTGCTGGGCGGCTGCCGCCACGCGATGCGCCTGTTCAGCCACTCGCGCCTGCGCCGCATGATGCTGACGGGCTACCGCGTGACGGGCGAAGAGCTCTACCGCCTGGGCATCGTCGAGGCCTGCACCACGCCGGAGGGCCTGATGCCCGCCGCGCTGGAGCTGGCGCAGACCATCGCGTCCAAGAGCCCCGTGTCCACCCGCATGGGCAAGCACACGCTCAACACCATCGAGGACATGAGCCTGCGCGACGGCTACCGCTACGAGCAGGACATGACCGCCCTGATCGGCAAGACCGAAGACGCGCAGGAGGCGCAGGCCGCCTTCCGCGAGAAACGCGCGCCCGTCTTCAAGGGCCGTTGATGCCCTGACATGCACCCAACATCCGCAGCAGCACCCGTCATGACCGAACGCACCGGCCCTCTTTCCAACATCAAGGTCCTGGACCTCAGCCGCATCCTGGCCGCCCCGTGGGCCGGCCAGATCCTCGCCGACCTGGGCGCGGAGGTGATCAAGGTCGAGCGTCCCGGCGCCGGCGACGACACGCGCACCTGGGGCCCGCCCTTCCTGAAGGACGCCGAAGGCAAGGACACCAAGGAAGCCGGCTACTACCTGGCCGTGAACCGCGGCAAGGAATCCATCACCGTCAGCCTGGACAAGCCCGAAGGCCAGGCCATCGTGCGCGAACTGGCCAAAGAAGCCGACGTGGTCCTTGAGAACTACAAGGCCGGCACGCTGGCGCGCTACGGCCTGGACCAGGCCACGCTGCGCGAACTGAACCCGCGCCTGGTGTACTGCTCCGTCACCGGCTTTGGCCAGACCGGCCCGCGCCGTGACCAGCCGGCGTATGACTTCCTGATCCAGGCCATGGGCGGCCTGATGAGCGTGACCGGCGAGCGCGACGGCCGCCCCGGCGGCGGCCCGCAGAAGGTCGGCATCCCCATCGTCGACCTGATGACGGGCATGTACACCGCCGTGTCCGTGCTGGCCGCCCTGGTCAAGCGCAACGAGACGGGCCGTGGCGACTACATCGACATTGGCATGCTGGACGTGCAGGTGGCCACGCTGGCCAACCAGGCCATGAACTACCTGGTGTCCGACAAGGTGCCCAAGCGCAACGGCAACGCGCACCCCAACATCCAGCCGCAAGATGTGTACGGCTGCGCCGATGGCGACATGATCCTGGTGGTGGGCAACGACGGCCAGTTCGCCAAGCTGTGCGGCGTGCTGGGCCAGGAGGCCTGGGCGCAGGACGAACGCTTCGCCACCAACGCCCAGCGCGTGCGCAACATCGAGACCCTGGCCCCCCTGCTGCGCGAGCACTTCGGCCAGTGGCAGCGTGCCGACCTGATCGATGCGCTGGACAAGGCCGGCGTGCCCTGCGGCGCCATCAACAACGTCGCCGAGGTCTTTGAAGAGCCGCAGGTCAAGGCCCGTGGCATCCTGCAGAATGTGCCGCACCCCAGCGGCGTGGACGTGCCCATGGTGACCAGCCCGATGCGCTTCGAGGAATCCGCCCTGAAGACCCGCGCGGCCCCGCCGCTGCTGGGCCAGCACACCGATGCCATTCTGGGCCGCCTGGGCTACGGCGCCGAGGCCATCGCCAAGCTGCGCGAACAAGGAACCCTGTGACGATGAAGCTGCACTGGTCTCCCAAATCGCCCTATGTCCGCAAGGTCATGGTGTGCGCGCACGAACTGAACATCGTGGACAAGATCGAGCGTGTGCGCTCCGTGGCCGCCATGCTCAAGCCCAACCCGGCGATCATGAAGGACAACCCCTTGTCCAAGATCCCGACGCTGGTGCTGGACGATGGCCGCGCCCTGTTCGACTCCGACGTGATCTGCGAGTACCTCAACGAGCAGGCCGGCGGGGCGTTGTTCCCACAGGCAGTGAAGGATCGCTGGCCCTCGCGCCGCTGGCATGCCTTCGGCGATGGTCTGCTGGAGGTGCTGGTGCTGTGGCGCAACGAGCGTGACCGCGAGCAGCCGCTTGAGCCCTTGATGCACGCCTTCGAGGTGAAGACCTTCGCCTCGCTCGACCAGCTGGAGCGTGAAGTACCCGCGCTGCAGGCTGCGCCCTACAGCATCGGTCACATCGCCATCGGCTGTGCCCTGGGCTACATGGACTACCGCTTCGACACGCTGGGCTGGCGTGCCCGCGCGCCGCAACTGGCCGCGTGGTTCGAGACCATCGTGCAGCGTTCTTCATTCCGGCAGACGGAGCCTGTCGATGGCTGAGCATTTCATCAACGCGCTGCCCACCGAGCGCGACGTGCTGGTGATCGGTGCCGGCACCATGGGGCGGGGCATCGCGCAGGTGGCGGCCGCGGCCGGCCACCGCGTGATCTGGCGCGACAGCAATGCCGTCGCGCTGGATGAGGCCATTGGCAAGATCCGCAGCGATCTGGAAAAGCGCATCGCCCGGGGCAAGGCCACGCGCGACGAGCTGGAGGCCATCTGCGCCCGCCTGATCGCATCGACCGAGCAGACACCGCTGGACCGCGTCGGCCTGGTCATCGAGGTGATCGTCGAGCGGCTGGACGTGAAGGTGGCGGTGCTGGGCCAGCTGGCTGCGCAATTGCCGGCCGATGCCATCCTGGCCACCAACACATCGTCGCTGTCGGTCACGGCCATCGGCGGCCAACTGCCTTGCGCCGAGCGCGTGGTGGGCATGCACTTCTTCAACCCCGCCACGGTGCTGCCGCTGGTGGAGGTGGTCCGTGGCCATGCCACGGCCGATGGTGTCGTGGCGACGGTGATGGCCACGGCGAAGGCCTGGGGCAAGACCCCGGTGCTGTGCCGCTCCACGCCGGGTTTCATCGTCAACCGCGTGGCGCGCCCCTACTACGGCGAAGCGCTGCGCCTGCTGCTGGAGCAGGCCGGCTCGCCCGCCACGGTCGATGCCATTCTGCGCGAGAGTGGCGGCTTCAAGATGGGCCCCTGCGAGCTGATGGACCTGATCGGCCACGACGTGAACTACGCCGTGACGCGCTCGGTGTTCGATGCCTTCAACGGCGATCCGCGCTACCAGCCCTCGCTGGTGCAGCGCGACCTGGTCGATGCCGGCTGGCTGGGCCGCAAGTCGGGCCGTGGCTTCTTCAGCTATGCGCCGGACTCCGCCGCGCCCGGCCCCGACGAGTCGAGCGTGGATGCCTCGCGGCTGCCGCGCAGCGTGGTGATCGAGGGCGATCTGGGCCCGGCCGCTGGCCTGGCCACCCTGCTGCACGCGCACGACGAGGTGACGGTGTCCAGCAAGCCCGGCCCCGGCCTCATCCGCATCGACGGCCTCGCGCTGGCCTTGAGCGATGGCCGCACCGCCACACAACGTTCGCGCGACGAAGGCGAGCCCGTGGTCAGCCTGGACCTGGCGCTGGACTGGCGCCAGTGCACCCGTGTGGCGCTGAGCCTGCCGCTGCAGCTCGATTCCCGCAAGGCCGATGGCGTCGTGGCGCTGTTCGCCTTGCTGGGCAAGAAGGTCAGCCTGCTGGCCGACGTGCCCGGCATGGCCGTGACGCGCACCGTGGCCATGCTGGCCAATGAAGCTGCCGAAGCGGTCTACCACGGCATCGCCAATGCCGACGACGTGGACGCCGCGATGAAGCTGGGCGTGAACTACCCCCTGGGCCCGATGGCCTGGGGCAGCCGCGTCGGCTGGCTCTGGGTGCTGCAGGTGCTGTGCCATCTGCAGCAGGCCTACCGCGAAGACCGCTACCGCCCCTCCGTGTGGGTGCAGCGCACCGTGCAGGCCATCCACAGCGGCGAGGAGGCCCTGGCATGAGCGTGGTCCAGGTCGAACGTGATGGTCCGGTCGCCATCGTCACCATCAATCGGCCCGAGCGCCGCAACGCGCTGAACCTGCAGGTCAAGCAGGACATCGGCGACAGCATCCATGCGCTGGAGCAGGACAGCGGCGTCGCGGTGATCGTGCTGACCGGCGCGGGCGGCTACTTCGTGGCCGGCACCGACGTGGCCGAGATGGCCTCGATGACGCCGATGGACCACGTGCGCCTGCGCACCGACCTGGTCTTCCAGATCGTGCGCCAGTCCAGCAAGCCGGTGATCGCGGCGGTCGAGGGCTATGCCCTGGGCGGCGGCTGCGAACTGGCCCTGGCCTGCGACCTGGTCATCGCGGCGGATGACGCGCGTTTCGGGCAGCCCGAGATCAAGGTCGGCATCATGCCGGGTGCGGGTGGCACGCAGCGCCTGCTGCGCACGGCGGGCCGGCACAAGGCGCTGCTGTGGTCGCTGACCGGCGAGCCCTTCAGCGCACACGACGCGTGGGTGGCCAATGTGGTCAGCGAGGTGGTGCCCAAGGGGCAGGCCTTGAGCCGTGCCATCGCCCTCGGGCGCCAGATCGCGCAGATGCCGCCGCTGGCCGTGTCGGCGATCCGCGAGGCGATCAGGCTGGGTGCGGACGTGCCGCTGGAAACGGGCTTGTCGCTGGAGCGCCGCTTGTTCGAGCGGCTGTTCGATTCGGCCGATCAGAAGGAGGGGATGAACGCCTTCCTGGAGAAGCGGCCGGCGCAGTACCGCGGTGAGTGATCATCAACGCTGAGCCATGAAGAAGGGGCCCTTGAGGGGCCCTTTGTCATCTGGCGGGTGGGTCTTATTCGTACAGCGCTGCGGGGTTGAGCTCCAGCACCTGCCGCACCAGGGCCTGATCACCTGTCCAGCGCACAAAGGCATCCTTCAAGCCCGATGTGTTCGGCTCCGGCGTGACGCGCAGATGCGGCCAGTCGCTGCCCCACAGTAGGCGCTGCGGATTGGCCTTGAGCATGGCCTGCTGGAACAAGGGCGCCAGCGCCTCCTGGTCATCACGCCCAAGGAAGTTGCGGTAGGCGCACAGCTTGACCCACACGCGGCCCGATTCGAGCAATAGCAGCAAGGTCTTGAAGCCGGGGTCATCCACGCCAGCGGACGGATCGAAACCACCCATGTGGTCGATCACGACGGGCACGGGCAGGGTGAGCAGCTCGTCCGCGATGTCGGGCAGGGACCTGCAATCCGTCCACAGCTCGGCGTGCAGGCCGGCATCGGCCAAGGCGGGTGCCAGTTGCCGCAGATCGTCGAACGAGGCGCTGCCCGCGAAGTTGCCGCCCGCGCCGCTGCGGTGGCTGAAACGGCTCGCGCGGATGCCATTCGAGCGCAGAGGCGTCAGGTCCAGCTTCTGCACGGCCGTGGTCACGATCACGCCGCGCCAGGCGGGCCGGCGCGCCAGGGTGTCCAGCAGCAGGCTCAGGTCATCGGCATAGGCGCTGGGGTGTACCAGCACGCCGTGGCCCAGCTGCAGCTTGTCGAGCAGGGCCGCATACTGCACCTCGGCCGCTTCGGGCGGCGTGTAGCTGCGGTCCGCGGCCAATGGGTATTGGGCATACGGCCCGAACAGGTGCGCGTGGCAATCCCAGCCGGAGAAGTTCGTGCTCATGCGGCGGCCTCCTGGTGCGGCATCGGGAAGGCGGGCGCCGCGCCATCGGGCATCGGGATCTCGTGCGCGTTCAGCGTCATCGCGACCAGCGTGTAGTAGCCGACCAGGGCGGTGAGCTCCACCACGGCCGTGGCGCCGAACAGCGCGACGGCCTGCGCATAGGTGCCATCGGACACCGAGTTGGTGGCATTCAGTTCGGTCGCGAAACGCACGATGACGAGGTCAGGCCCGCTCAGCGAGGCGGGCGCCTGCTGGTGCAGCAACGATTCGATCACGTTGTCCTCGATCCCGGCCTTGCGCGCCTCGGCGCAATGCAGGTGCCACTCCAGCGGCGAGCCACAGGCGCGGCCCGTCACCAGGATCGCCAGCTCCGACTGGCGGGGCGTGAGCGAGGTGTTGTAGCGCAGCAGTTCGCCCAGCGCCTGCCAGCGGTCGGCCAGCTCCGGGTTGTGCAATGCGGCACGCAGCGGGCCCACGATGCGGCCGCGCTTGCCGCCCACGATCTTGTCGTAGACCTTGCGTTGCGCGTCGTTGAGTTCTTCCGGGGCGGGTAGCGGGATGCGGGCCATCTTGTCTCCTGTTGCAAGGAGACAGCTTAACGACCTGGCCCGCGCCCGCCTATGCCCGCGCAGGCATCCCTGCTATGCACCGGCCGCCATCACGCTATGTCACGCGGCTGCGCGTCGGTTGGACTCAAGGATGTTGCCGCGTGGCAAGGTCGCGCTGTTCTGCACGGCGGTGATCCATGCATCGGTGGTCGCCACGGCCGCGAAGTTGCTGTGGAACACCACGCTGAACACGCGATGGATCTCCTCGGCGCTGGCACTGCCTGCGTCGTTGCTGTAGGCCAGGGCGCCGGTCGCGTCGGACAGCACCTCGACCGTGTACCCCCGGTGGAAGCCTTCGAACACGGTGGAGGCGTTGCAGTTGTGGGTCATGAAGCCCACGATGCTGAGCGTGTCGATCTGGCGCTCCTGCAGCCAGTCAGCCAAGGGCGTGCGTGCGAAAACGCTGGGCAGGGTCTTCTGCACCAGCAGATCGGGCGTGAACGCGGCGATGTCGGGGTGCAGCTTCCAGCCCTCGCTGCCTGATGCAAAGATCGGTGCGCCGACCGGCAGTTCGTGCTGCACCACCACGACCGGCACGGCGGCGGCCTGGGCCGCCTGCACGGCGCGCGTGATGTGGCCCAGCGACTGGGCGGCCGGCGGATGCGTGATCGCAAGCCCGCTGGGCGTGAAGTACTCGTTCTGCACATCGATCACGATGAGGGCGCGGCGAGGGCGGGTATCGGTGCTGGCCATGAAGGGCTCCGTGTTGGCGTTGCCCTCATTGTTCCGGTGGGATCGCGCCGACGAAAGTGGCCCGATGGACGATGATCGATAGAATCGGGCCATCATGCCCAAAGTGACAAGCACAGCGGTCAAGCAAGCGATCAAGCAGGTGGCCGTGGTGGCCTTCGACGGCATCAGCCCCTTCCACCTGTCCGTGCCATGCCTGGTCTTCGGTGAGGACAGGGATGTGCGGGGGCAGGCCCGCTATCGCCTTTCGGTCTGCGCGGTGACGCCGGGCCGTCTGCGCACCAACGCGGGTTTTGAACTGATGGTGCCACTGGGCCTGGGCGGCTTGCGCAAGGCCGACATCGTGCTGATTCCTTCGTGGGACACCTCGCTGACGCCGCCACCTTCGGCGCTGCTGAATGCGCTCAAATCGGCCCATGCCCGTGGCGCACAGGTCGTCGGGCTGTGTCTGGGGGCCTTCGTGCTGGCGGAGGCAGGCCTGCTCGATGGCCGCCGGGCGACCACGCATTGGCTGGGTGCGGCCGAGTTCGAGCGCCGCTACCCGGCGATCGAGCTGCAGGCGGACGTGCTGTACGTGGACGATGGCAGCGTCGTCACCTCGGCGGGCACGGCCGCTGGGCTGGATTGCTGCCTGCACCTGTTGCGCCAGGCTTTCGGCGCCGAGGCGGCCAACCAGGCTGCACGGCGCATGGTCGTGGCGCCGCATCGACAGGGCGGTCAGGCGCAGTACATTGCCCAGCCCGTGAGCGTGCGACCCCAGCGTGACAAGCTGGGGGCCGTCATCGAGTGGATGCTGGCCAACCTGCCGCATCCCCAGCCGCTGGATGCACTCGCGGCCCGCGCGGCGATGAGCCGCCGGCACTTCACCCGGCGCTTCCACGAAGCCACCGGCACCACGGTGCACGCCTGGCTGGTGCAGCACAGACTGGCGCTTGCGCAGCGCCTGCTCGAAGATGGCGACGATGCCATTGAAGAGGTTGCCGCACAGTCGGGGTTCGGTGGTGCGGTGTCGCTGCGCCAGCACTTCGCTTCGGCCTTGAAGGTGTCGCCTTCAGCGTATCGCCAGCAATTTCGCAAAGTGGATCGGTGACACACTGAACAGCAGCAGCGGTATCGATCAGCCCTGGTTCACGGTTGCTTCCAGTCGATCCGCGCATAAAGCCGCTGCAGGCGTTCAGCCTTGCCTGGATTGAGTTGTGACGCCCAGTCCAGCCGCCCTTTCAGGTGCATTTGCCATTGCGGGTGTGCGTCACGGTTCTGCGAGGCGGGGCCATGGCGCACGCAGTTGTGCAGGATCGCCTTGAGCCGATCGAATTCCTCCCGGAGCAGATTCGGGTGCTGGTTGACGACGATGTTGCACACGGTCTGCCGGCTGCCGATGGTCTGGCAGCGACTCTTGCGGAAGTTCAACGCGAAGCCTTCTTCGCTGGCAATGCGTGCCACCCATTGCGCGATCCGTTGGTAGCTTGCCCGCAGGCCGGTACCGCCCGAGATCACGATGTCGTCGGCATAGCGCGTGTAGCGTGCGTCCAGGGCATGGGCCAGTCCGTCCAGGCGAAGGTCGAGCCGGAATGCGCACAGATTGGCCAGTGCCGGCGAGCTGGGCGCGCCTTGCGGAAGATGCGGCTCGCGCAGTTGCTGAAGCCGATGCCAGGGCAACTGGCCTTCCTGGTGCAGGCGCCGCAGTACTGGTTCCGGTGTGGCGGTGGTGCACAGCGCCGTCAATTCACGCGCCACGCTGTCCGGATAGCCCAGCGTATGGAACAGGGCGTGCACGCGCGAGGCGCGCACCGAGGTGAAGAAGTCCTGCAGATCGAACTTCAGGATGACGGCCTGACCGGCATGCGCCTGGGCATGGTGCACCACCGACCGCTCGCGCACATACCCGTGGGCAGCCTCATGCGCCGGGATGCGGTCCAGAAGGTGATCCAGCAGTTGACGCTGCAGGCGCATCAGGTAGGGGTGTGGCACCTCCAGCAGGCGCCATCCGCCTGTGCGTTTGGGCAGCAGCAGGCAGCGGTAGTGCTGCTCGCCAAGCGGCATGCGCCGCTGCCAGGCGCTGGGCCGGGTGAGTCGCCACATGCTGCCGGCGGACACGCCAAGCCAGGGCCCGAGGATGCCGGTGTTCGGCCAGTACGGAAGCTGGCAGCGGTGCAGGCCCAGGGGCAAAGAGCCCATGCCTTGCCGCACCCGCAGGATGTACCTGCGCACGCCTGGCTTCTGGTGCGCCAGCCAGGCATGTGCGAACCCGATGTCTTCTTCGATCAGGCTGGCCAGTGTCCGCACGGACAGCCGTCGCCAGCGCTCGCGGGGCATCTGCGCACAGCGCTCTGCCAGAGGCTTGCACCAGCTGGGCTTGTTGTCCAGGCAGGCGTGCATGCGCGCCGCGAGGCCTCTCGCGTCGGGTGTCCCTGCTTGCATCGCCCTGGCCAGTGCCAGAGCGGTCAAAGTCTTGATGGTGGGCATGACAGTAAGGTGCGGCACACCATCCAACCTGCGGGTGATGCGTGAGCTGAGCGGCGAGGATCGCCGACCCGCACATGCCTCTCGTCGGGATGCCGATGGGTAACCCTGGGGTATCCCCAGAGTGCGAGCCAATTGCATGAACTGGATCGCCGGAAACTTGGATGGTGGCCGCGAGGGCATTATGCGTGGCCACCTTGACGGGCCAGGCCCCCCGATGGGATGCGCTAGACTGCCATCAGCAATACAAGGGAGATGAGCCGAGATGGCGCTCACGATGGATTCGGTTCTGGCGCTGGCGCCCGACGAGGCGTCGGCCAAGGCCGCGAGGGGGCTGACGGCGCCCGCCAAATGGCCCACCCTGGGCGCCGATGATCACAGTGTCTGGGGCGAGTGCCAGGGCAGCGGCGCCAAGCCGTACCAGACCTCGGCCGATCTGAACGGCCCTGCCTTTCGCTGCAGTTGCCCCAGCCGCAAGTTCCCTTGCAAGCACGGCTTGGCGCTGTTGCTGATCCAGGTGCAGAACCCGGATCTGTTCAACGGCAAGGCCCGGCCCGAATGGGTGACGGAGTGGCTGAACTCCCGCGAGGCCAAGGCGCAGAAGAAGGAAGAGCGTCAGGCCGTGGCCGCGGCCCAGCCCGTGGATCCGGCTGCCGCACAGAAGCGCCAGTCGCAGCGCTGGACGCGGATGAGCGATGCGGCACAAGAGTTGGCGCAATGGCTGTCTGACCAGATGGCCCGTGGGATCGGCAGTTTCAACCCGGAAGCGCTCAAGCAATGGCACGTCATGGCCGCGCGCATGGTGGATGCGCAGGCACCGGGCCTGGCCCAGCGCATCCGCGATGCGGCCCAGGTGGTCAACCAGGGCGAAGATTGGGCTGAACGGCTGCTGCGGCGATTGGGCTTGCTGTACCTGGCCTGCGAGGCCGTGAGCCGGCGCGAGTCGCTGGATGCTGATCTGCAGGCTGAACTGCGCATGGTGCTGGGCTGGCCTTACGACAAGGCCGAGGTGCTGGAGCAGGGCGCCAAGCTGCGTGACCGCTGGCAGGTGCTGGGGGTGGCGCAGCAGGAGCGCGATGACCGCCTGACGGAGCGCCGCGTGTGGCTGCAAGGCCAGGACAGTGGCCGGCGGGCCCTGGTGCTGGACCATGCCCATGGCGGGCGTGGTTTCGAGCAGGCCTGGCTGACCGGCGCGGTGTTCGATGCAACGCTGGCCTTCTTTCCGGGCACGGGTGCATCGCGGGCCCTGTGTGTCGATCGGGTCGAGGCGCCGCCCTGTGTGGTGCCGCAGCCCGACTGGGCCATGGAATGGCAAGCCGTTGCCGAGCGTGTGGCCGCCAGTCCCTGGACACCGTTGCACCCCATCGTGATGCGACGGGCCGTGGCTGTGATGACTGGCGGGCGCATGCACCTGGTGGCCGAGGGCCAGGCGCTGCCGGCCGCGATCGGCACGGCGGATGCCTGGCGTTTGCTGGCGGCCAGCGGCGGGCACCCTGTCTCCGTGATGGGCGAATGGGATGGCGAGGTGTTTCAGCCACTCACGGCGTGGCAGCCGGGTGAGGCCGTGGTGCTGTGGCAGAGGCTGGCGTCATGAGCAGCTTGACGACTTGGCAGGCCTTGCTGCCCGTGGCCTTGATCGGCACCGACCGGCAGGCAGCCTTGCCCCAATTGCCCGGCGAGATGGGGGCCTTTCTGGCGCGGGCCAACGAGAACGATCTTCCTCTCTCGCAGCAGGCCTTGAGGGCCTGTGGCGTGCTGGCGGTGTGCGAGATGGCGGGTGCCGAAGGCCGTGTGTGGGGTGCGCCGATGCCCGCTGCCGCCTTGGCGGACGCGTGGCCCGCGGCTGACCAGGGTGGACTGCCCGGCCTGCTGCATTGGGTGTTCTCGGAAGGCCCCGTGAGGCTGCAGATACAAGCCTGCGAGGTACTGGGCGCGTTGCAGCGGCGTTTGCCTGAGGTGCTGCTGCCCTTGGCGCTCGACCAGGGCAGGCGTTCTGTGGCGCTGCGGCGCAGCCTGCTGCCAGTGCTGGGGCAGCGCGGCACATGGCTGGCGGCCAGGCATGACGACTGGCGCTATGCGGCTGCATCCGGCGCGGAAGACACGGACGAGTCTCTCTGGCAGCAAGGCAGCATCGAGCAGCGGCGCGCCTTCCTGCTGCGTGAGCGTGCGGCCGATCCCGCACGCGCCCGCGATCGCCTGCAGGCTGCATTGCCCGAGTTGGGTGCGAAGGAGCGGGCTGATCTGGCCGAGGTGCTGGGCGAGGCCCTGTCCCTGAATGATGAGCCGCTGCTGGAGATGCTACGCGGTGACCGCAGCCGCGAGGTGCGCGCCGTGGCCCTGAGCCTGCTGCTGCGTCTGCGGGACGCGGCGCACCCTGGGCGAGCCGGGCAGCGCATGGCCAGCCTGCTCGAACTGGAGCGCGGTTTGCTGCGCAGGAAGTGGGTGGTCCGTGTGCCCACCCAGGCCCAAGGCGACTGGAAGGCCGACAACCTGGACACCCCCCGGCCCACGCACGATTCGCTGGGCGAGCAAGCCTGGTGGCTGTACCAGCATGTCCGGCAGGTGCCGCTGGCCTGGTGGACCGAGCACACCGGCATGGATGCAGCGGAACTGCTGGCATGGGCCGCTGGCACGGATTGGCACGAGGCATTGGTGCGTGGTTGGCGCGACGTGCTCACGTCCGCCCCCGAATTGCCGTGGACGGAAGCCTTCCTGAAGCATTGGCCGGTGCGCGTGCTGCGTGAAGACCGCGACGCCCTGCTTGCCCTGCTGCCCAGGGCGCAGCGCGAGCGGCATTGGCAGGCTCAGTTGAAAGAGGGTGCCACGGTGTCGCCCTTCCATCGCCTGGCCCATCAGATGCTGGGTGCCTGCGTGGCCCCCGATACCTTGTCGGTCGATCTGTCCACTGCTGTCATCCAGGTGCTGTCCGCTGGCTTGAAGGATGGGGCCTTGAAAGAGGACCACGCCTTGCGCTACGTATTGCCAGAGCTGTGCTGCCTTCTGCATGTGGACAGCCTTGAGCAGGCCGTGTCGTGGGCGGCTTCTTCCGATGACACCCCCTCCCTCGTGACCGCCTTGCAGACGGCCACCCAGATCATCGCCATCCGGCGAGCCCTTCACCAATTTTCGCTTCAGACTTCGCACCAGCCATGAACGCTTCCACCAGCAATGTGATGCGCCAGCACGCCGAGCAGCAATATGCCGAGGAACTGGCCGAACTGAAAAAGCAGGACACGCGCCAGCGCCCCGAGAACTGGGCCCTGTCGCCCTGGTCCGTGGTGCGCTACCTGATGGGTGGCAAGCTGGACAACGGCTTCGAGGTCAGCCCCAAGTACATTGGCAACGCGCGCCTGATGGAGATCGCCGTGGCCACGCTGGCCACCGACCGCGCCTTGCTGCTGTACGGCGTGCCGGGCACGGCCAAGTCGTGGGTGTCCGAGCACCTGGCCGCCGCCGTCAGTGGTGATTCCACCCTGTTGATCCAGGGCACGGCGGGCACGAGCGAAGAACAGCTGCGCTACGGCTGGAACTACGCGCAGTTGCTGGCGCATGGTCCCTCCGAGGCCGCGCTGGTGCCCAGCCCGATGATGCAGGCCATGCGCCAGGGCCGGATCGCCCGCGTGGAAGAACTCACCCGCATCCCGGCCGATGTGCAGGACACGCTGATCACCGTGCTGTCCGAGAAGACCTTGCCCATCCCGGAGCTCGGCAGCGAGGTGCAGGCCGTGCGCGGCTTCAGCGTGATCGCCACGGCCAACAACCGTGACAAGGGCGTCAACGAGCTGTCGGCCGCGCTCAAGCGGCGCTTCAACACGGTGGTGCTGCCCGTGCCCTCCAGCGAGGAGGACGAGGTGGCCATCGTGGTCAAGCGCGTCGGTGAAATGGGCCGCGCCCTGCAGTTGCCGGCCGAACCGCCCGCATTGAAGGAGGTGCGCCGCATCGTGCAGATCTTCCGCGAACTGCGCAGCGGCAAGACGGAGGACGGCAAGATGCAGGTCAAGTCGCCCTCGTCCACGCTGTCCACCGCCGAGGCCATCTCCGTGATCAACAACGGCATGGCGCTGGCCGGGCACTTCGGCGACGGCGTGCTCAGCGCGCAGGACGTCGCCTCGGGCCTGATCGGCGCGGTGGTGAAAGATCCGGTGCAGGACCAGGTCGTGTGGAACGAGTACCTGGAAACCGTCGTCAAGGAACGGGCGGAGTGGAAAGACCTGTACCGCGCCTTCCGCGATCTGGGCTGATAGCGGCGCATGGCTTCTCCGCATTTCTTCGGTGTCCGCCACCATGGGCCGGGCTGCGCGCGCAGCCTGGTGAAGGCCTTTGCCGAGCTGCAGCCTGATTGCGTGCTGATCGAAGGCCCGCCCGAGGCCGATGCGCTGGTGCCCTTCGTGGTGAGCGAGGACATGCAGGCGCCCGTTGCGCTGCTGAGCCACGCCCCTGACGAGCCATCGCTGGCCGTGTACCACCCTTTCGCCGAGTTCTCGCCCGAGTGGCAGGCGCTGCGCTGGGCGGCGGCGCATGGTGCGCAGGTTCGCTTCATCGACCTGCCGGTGGCGCATGGGTTGGCGCTGGACAAGCAGGCGCGCGAGGCCGAGCAAGCCGCGCGGGCCGACGAAGCGCCGCCCTTGCCGTCGTCGGGTGACGAGGCGTCAGAACCCGCGCCACCGCGACGCGATCCGATGCACTGGCTGGCCCAGGCCGCTGGCTATGCCGATGGCGAATCGTGGTGGAACCACATGGTGGAGGAGCGCGGCGACGGCGAAGACCTGTTCACCGCGATCGCCGAAGCCATGGCCGCGCTGCGCGAAGCGTGGGGTGAGACCTATGGCGATGAAGACGAGGCTAAACACGAAACCCTGCGCGAGGCGCACATGCGCCAGTGCATCCGCGCCGCCCAGAAGGCCGGCTTCGAGCGCATCGCGGTGGTCTGTGGGGCGTGGCACCTCGGTGCGTTGAAGGCCGCCGTCACCGCCAAGTCCGATCAGGACCTGCTCAAGGGGCTGCCCAAGCTCAAAGTGCAATCCACCTGGGTGCCCTGGAGCTACCGCCACCTGACGCGGGCCAGTGGCTACGGCGCGGGCATCCGCTCGCCGGGCTGGTATGAACATCTGTGGCGCAGCCAGCAGTCCGGCCAGCCCATCGCGGTCGGCTGGCTCTCACGCGTGGCGCGGCTGATGCGGTCACGGGACATGGATTGCTCGTCGGCGCACCTGATCGAGGCGACGCGCCTGGCCGATGCCCTGGCCGCCATGCGGGGCCGTGCCGCCCCCGGTCTGGATGAACTGCAGGAAGCCTCCCGCACCGTGCTGACCCTGGGTGACGACGCGCCCCTGCGCTTCATCGACGATGCGCTGGTGGTGGGTGATCGCCTGGGCACCGTGCCTGCCGATGTGCCGACCGTGCCCCTGCAGCGTGATCTCGATGCCATCCAGAAGCGCCTGCGCCTCAAGCCCGAGGCCCTGCAGAAGACGCTGGACCTCGACCTGCGCCAGCCCAATGACCTGGCGCGCAGCCACTTGCTGCACCGGCTGGCCCTGCTGGACGTGCCCTGGGGACACATTGCCCGCACGGGCCGTTCGGCGCGTGGCACCTTCTATGAAGTCTGGACAATGCAATGGCAGCCTGAGTTCGCGTTGTGCCTGATCGAGGCCAGCCGCTGGGGCCAGACCATCGAACAGGCCGCCACCGCGCGCGTCGTGGACCGCGCCCGCCACATCGACAACCTGGCCGAACTGTCCGAACTGGTCGATGGCGTGCTGCTGGCCGATCTGCAGGGCGCGATGGACGCCGTCACCCAGGCCCTGCAGGACCGGGCCGCGGTGACGGGCGATGCGCTGCAGCTGATGGCAGCACTGCCGGCGCTGGGCAATGTGTTCCGCTACGGCAACGTGCGCCAGACCGACGCATCGATGGTGGCGCATGT
The DNA here is from genome assembly GCA_019112875.1 of Candidatus Aquabacterium excrementipullorum. Classification (GTDB taxonomy): domain Bacteria; phylum Pseudomonadota; class Gammaproteobacteria; order Burkholderiales; family Burkholderiaceae_C; genus Aquabacterium; species Aquabacterium excrementipullorum. The sequence continues at coordinate 12,850 of DXIO01000116.1, read as the reverse complement.
GCTGGACGGGCTCATCGTGCGGGCCGCGCTGAGCCTGCCCCTGGCCTGCTCGGCCATCGACGATGCGGCCGCCGATAGCCTGCGCGATCGACTGTTGTCGGCGCACGCGGCCATCGGCCTGCGCAAGGGCGAGGAGCAGACCGCCGCGTGGCAGCATGCCCTGGGCGTGCTGGCCATACAGGACAGTGCCCATGAGCTGCTCAAGGGCCTGGCCACGAGGTTGCTGCTGGACGACACCGTGTGGTCGGCACAGGACGTGTCGCAGGCCCTGTCACGGCACCTGTCCGCGGGTGTGGAGCCGCCGAAGGCCGCCGCCTGGCTGGAAGGCTTCCTCAACCGTGATGCCGTCGTGCTGCTGCACGACCGGTCGCTCTGGCAACTGGTCGATGGCTGGATGCAGGGGCTGAGCGAAGACCATTTCGTGCATGTGCTGCCCCTGATTCGCCGGACCTTCTCCGCGTTCAGCCAGGCCGAGCGGCGAGACCTGGGGCAACGCGCGGCCGGTCAGGGCACGGCGGCATCGGCATCAGCCGTGGCCGCACCGGCATGGAACGAAGCGCGGGCGGCCCTGGTGCTGCCACTGCTGGGCCGCATTCTGGGAGTGTCACCATGACGACGTCGGTGAACGAAGACGAAGAGCGCCGCCGCCGTTGGCGGCTGGCCCTGGGCAGCGATGCCAGCACGAGTTGCGGCGATCCAGCCGCCGGGCGCCTGGCCGAGATGGACCAGGCCCTCACCGCGCTGTACGACGCACAAGGCCCGGGTGGGCTGCAATCGAAGGACCGACGCGGTGGGAAGGGCGCCTCATCGCCCAGCGTGGCACGCTGGCTGGGCGACATCCGCAAGTACTTTCCCAGCTCTGTCGTGCAGGTGATGCAGAAGGACGCGCTGGAGCGACTGAACATGCGCGACATGCTGCTGCAGCCCGAGATGCTGCAGAGCGTGCAACCTGATGTGCACCTGGTGGCCAACCTGATCGCCCTGTCCCGCGTGATCCCGGAGGGCACCAAGGACACCGCGCGCATGGTGGTGCGCCAGGTCGTGGACGAGCTGATGAAGCGCCTGGAGGATCCGATGCGCTCGGCGATCAGCGGCGCACTGGACCGCAGCCAGCGCAACCGCCGCCCACGCCATGCCGAGATCGACTGGAACCGCACCATCCGCGCGAACCTCAAGCACTGGCAGCCCGACTACCGCACCGTGGTGCCGGAATCGCTGATCGGCTATGGGCGCAAGGCCCGGCGGCCACAGCGCGAGGTGGTGCTGTGCATCGACCAGAGCGGCTCGATGGCCAACTCGGTGGTCTATTCCAGCATCTTCGGTGCGGTGCTGGCGAGCCTGCCGGCTGTGAGCACCAAGCTGGTGGTCTTCGACACCGCCGTGGTGGACATGACGGCGCAGCTGGACGATCCGGTGGAACTGCTGTTCGGTGTCCAACTGGGTGGCGGCACGGACATCAACGGTGCGGTTGGCTACTGCCAATCGATCATCCGCGAACCACGCAACACGATCCTGGTGCTGATCTCCGACCTGTACGAGGGCGGTGTCGAGTCTGGCCTGTTGCGCCGGGCGGCGGAGCTGGTTGCCAGCGGCGTGCAGGTCATCACCCTGCTGGCCTTGAGCGATGAAGGCGCACCGGCGTACGACCGCGCGCTGGCCGCCAAGCTGGCGGCCTTGGGGGTGCCTTCGTTCGCGTGCACGCCGGATGCCTTCCCGGGCCTGATGGCGGCGGCGATCAGGCGTGATGGCATCGCCAACTGGGCGGCGGTGCAGGGGCTGGTCACGAGCCCGAAGGCGCAGCAGGTGGTGCCATGAACGCATCGCCATGAAAAAAGCACCAACCCCTACGCGGCCCTCGTGAGGCCGTTTCGTGGGTTGGTGCCGGGTTGTTCAGTGCGCGGGCGTGGCTCGCTGGGTTGGTTTCAGTCGATGTACTTCAGTCCGGCCGCGGCCAGCGGCTCGCGCATCTTGTACATGTCCAGCCCCAGCACGCCCGAGGCCAGCTTGGCGCGCTTCTCACCCTCGAAGCTCTCGCGCTTGGCGGCGGCCTCGGCCACCTCGACGGCACGCGCGGCGGGCACGCAGACCACGCCGTCGTCATCGGCCACGATCACGTCGCCCGGGTTGACCAGGGCACCCGCGCAGATCACGGGGATGTTGACCGAGCCCAGCGTGGCTTTGATGGTGCCCTTGCTGGAGATGCACTTGCTCCAGACCGGGAAACCCATCTCGGCCAGCACCTTCACGTCGCGCACACCGGCGTCGATGATCAGCGCCCGCGCGCCACGGGCCTGGAAGCTGGTGGCCAGCAGGTCGCCGAAGTAGCCGTCCGTGCACTCGGCGGTGATCGCGGCCACGACGATGTCGCCCGGCTGGATCTGCTCGGCGGCCACGTGCATCATCCAGTTGTCGCCGGGGTGCAGCAGCACGGTCACGGCGGTGCCGGCCACCTGCGAGCCCGTGTAGATGGGGCGCATGTAGGGCTTGAGCAGGCCGACGCGGCCCATGGCCTCGTGCACGGTGGCCGAGCCCAGCGCGGCCATCCTGTCGGTGGCTTCGCGGTCGGCGCGCGTGATAGTGCGGTAGACGACGCCTAGTTCGTACATGGTGGGTGTCCTTTCTTGAATGCCGGTGCTTGAATGCCGATGGTGCGATCACAGGCCCCTGGCCTTGAGCTGCGCGTCCAGGCGTGGGAAGACGCGGCGCGCATTGCCTTCGAAGACCATGTGGCGTTCCTCGGCCGTCAGGTTCTCGGTGGCGTTGACGTAGCGCTTGGTGTCGTCGTAGTGGTAGCCGGTGCGCGGGTCGATGCCGCGCACGGCGCCGATCATTTCGGAGGCGAAGAGGATGTTCTCCACCGGGATCACCTTGGTCAGCAGGTCGATGCCGGGCTGGTGGTACACGCAGGTGTCGAAGAAGATGTTCTTGAGCAGGTGCTCTTCGAGGATGGGCTTCTTGAGCTCCTGCGCCAGGCCACGGAAACGTCCCCAGTGGTAGGGCACGGCGCCGCCGCCATGGGGGATGAGGAACTTCAGCGTCGGGAAATCCTTGAACAGGTCGCTGGTCAGGCACTGCATGAAGGCCGTGGTGTCGGCGTTCAGGTAGTGCGCGCCCGTGGTGTGGAAGCACGCGTTGCAGCTGGTCGAGACGTGGACCATCGCGGGGATGTCGTACTCCACCATCTTTTCGTAGAGGGGGTACCAGTGGCGGTCGGACAGCGGCGGCGAGGTCCAGTGGCCACCGGAGGGATCGGGGTTCAGGTTGATGCCGACGTTGCCGTACTGCTCCACGCACTTGACCAGTTCGGGGATGCAGGTGGCTGGGTCCACACCCGGCGATTGCGGCAGCATCGCGGCGGGCGCGAAGTGCTCGGGGAAGAGTTCGCTCACGCGGTAGCACAGCTCATTGCAAATGGCGGCCCAGGTGGCCGAGGTCTGGAAGTCGCCGATGTGGTGGGCCATGAAGCTGGCGCGCGGGCTGAAGATGGTCAGGTCCGAACCGCGCTCGCGCATCAGGCGCAGCTGGTTGCTCTCGATGGAGTCGCGGATCTCGTCGTCGCTGATCTTGAGGTCGCTGGCCTTGGGGGCCTGGGTGGGGTCTTTCAGGCCGGCGATCTGCAGGTCGCGCCAGGCGGCCAGTGCATTGGGGGCCGTGGTGTAGTGGCCGTGGACATCGATGATCATGGTGAGGGCTCTTTCGAAGGCGGATGCGTGGGAATGGAGACGCTCAGGCGGGCTGCATGCCCTGCTGGCGCTTGGCGTTCGCGGCCTCGGGGCTGGCCAGGAAACGCAGGAAGTCGGCAGCCGCCCCGGGCTGCGTGGCGCGTGTGCACACGGCGCCGCTGAACACGGTGGTGATCTGGATCTCGTCGGGCAATGGGCCGATCAGGCCGATGCCCTGCACGTGGATGAGCTCGCTCAACTGCTGGAAGCCCAGGCGCACTTCGCCGCTGGCCACCAGGCTGCCCACGGGCACGCCGGCGCGGGCCTGGACGAGGCGAGGGCGCAGTTGCTCAAGCACGCCCCAGCGCTCGAACAGCTGCAGCAGCGCCGTGCCGCTGGGGCCGGTGGAGTAGCCGATGCTGTGCGCGGCCAGCACGGCCTGGCGCACCTGGGCCTCGGTGGCGAAGGGCGGCAAGGGCTCGCCGGCCTTCACGCAGGCGGCCACGCCAGAGCGCACCAGCGCGGTCGTGCTGGGAGCGCTGACCGCGCCGGCTTGTGCCAGCTTGCCGATGGCGTCGTCTGCCAGCACCACCACGTCGAAGGCCTCGCCCGCTTCGACGCGTTTCGCGGCGTCCACGCCGCCCACGGACTCGATGGCGACCTGCTGGCCGCTGTGCGCCGTCCAGGCCTGGGCCAGGTCGGCGAGCAGCTGGCGAGTGGCCATGGACGAGATGCCGCGCAGGGGGGATGAGCTCATGGTGGCGAAGGGGATAGGGCGTTGCGGTGGATGCCGGCCGATCAGGCTCAGAACTTGTGCACGATGCCCACCTGGGCGCCGCTGATCTTCTGGCCGTTGACGTCGCTGCCCGTGAAGTTGGGCGAGAGCGCGGCCGAGCCGAAGGGACGGAAGCCGGCGTTGCTGTCGTTGCTCATCGTCTCGGTGAGCGCGTACACCGTGGTGCGCTTGGAGAAGTCGTAGAACGCGCCCAGCGCGCCGCCCTTGGCACCACGGCCCGAGTTCGAGGTGTCGACGATCTGGCCCCACAGGCCGCCCACGCGCAGCTGCGAGGACACGCGGTAGTCGGCCGAGAGCTGCCACACGTTGTAGAAGCGCTTGGCATCGGCCTCGGTCGAGGCCGCGCCCGTCACCAAGGTGCCCGTGCCGCCCAGCAGGCTGCCGGCCGTGTTGCCCGCGCTGGACGAGGTGATGTTGTTGCTGCGCACGAAGGCCGCGTACACCTTGCCCGAACCGTAGTCGTAGTTGGCGTTGACGTTGTCGTAGCTGATCGTCTTGCTCACGGCCGCGTCCTTGGGCGGCTTGCCGCGCACCGATGCGTAGTTGGCCTTGAAGGGGCCGTTGCTGTAGTCCAGCGCGATCTGGTAGACGGCCTGGCTGGTGGTGCCCGAGCTGGTCTCGCCGGGGGCGAAGTGCAGCTCGGCCTGCCAGCCGCTCCACACGGGCGAGGCCCAGGACACGTCGTTGTCGTAGCGCGCGGGCACGCCGAAGTTGTTGACGATGGAGCCCAGCGTGCGGGCCGTGAAGTCCACGTTGCCGCCGCGCGTGAACACGGCCGTGTTCTGGCGGCCCAGCTTGAGTTCGCCGTAGGTGGGCGAGACCAGGCTGACCCAGGCCTGGCGGTCGAAGAAGCGGCTGCTGTCGGCCGATGACCCTGAGTCGGACGACAGGCCCGATTCCAGGTTGAACTTGACGCTCAGGCCGCCATCGACCACCTCGGTGCCGCGAAAGCCGATGCGGCTGCGCAGCAAGGCGCCGTCCTGCAGCGACTTGATCTTGGCGCCCGAGCTGCTGCTCATGTAGTTGAAGTACTGGTCGATGTCGCCGTAGAAGGTGACGGACGAGGACTGGGCCTGGGCGGCCTGAACCATCAGGCAGCACAGGGCGGCTGCGCACATCAGCGGGGAGCGTTGCATGGTCTTGTGTCTCCTAAGCGTGGGGGCTTGGTGGGGCAGGGACGTGGGATGGCTGATCGTTGTGGAGGAATCAGCGCGGCTTGGCCTGCGCGGCCCACGTGCCTGCGTCCACCTGGCCACCGGCCACGGAGTACAGCGCGCCGGGGGCGTTGCGGGTTTTCTGGAACTCCTCCAGCGACTGGCCGCGCATCGCGGCGTACACGTGCAGGTTGGAGGTGCCGACCACGGCGGCGAGTTTTTCGAGCACGAAGAAGATCGCGCCATAGCGGATCAGGGCGCGCCAGTCGCGGTCGCGGATCATCTGGCGTTCGAGCTCGCTCAAGCCCGCGGCGCGCATGCTGCCGTCCTCGTCGGCCAGGAAGCGCGCGCGATGCTCGGGGATCACCAGGTCGTGCAGGAACTTGTTGATGTCGTAGCCCTTGACGCTGCGGGCCAGGTCGAAGGGGTAGGTGCCTTCGAGGCTGCCCGCGCCATCGAGCTGCGTGCCGATGTGCTGCCGGTGGCGCTGCACCTCGCCGGCCACGGGCGTGAACACCTGGTTCTCGTAGATGGCCGTGGCGATGCCGGTCATCGAGGGCAGGTAGTAGGTCTGGTGCACCTTCCTGACCTGCGCATTCAGGGCGCCGCGCATGATCAGCCACATGATCACTTCGGCGCCTTCCAGGCCGCCCAGGTGGGCGTACTCGGCCTGCGTCAGGCTGGCCAGGCGCTCGGGGTCGTGCTCCAGCAGTTCCAGGAACTGCGCGTCCCACTCGGTGTTGTTGAAGCCGGCGCGCTCGCCGTGCACCTGGTGCGACAGGCCGCCGGTGGCCACGATGGCCACGGACAGGTCCTCCGGGTAGCTCTCGATCGCGCGGCGCAGGGCCTGGCCCAGCTTCCAGCAGCGCCGGGCCGACGGGATCGGGAACTGCAGCACGCCCACCTGCAGCGGCACGATGGCCGAGGGCCAGTCCGTGCTGCCATCGGGCTGCTTGAACATCGACATTGGCGAGAAGCAGCCGTGGTCCAGCGGCTTGCGCTGGAAGAAGGCCATGTCGAATTCGTCGGCCATCAGCGAGTGGCCGATGTGGCGCGCCAGCGCCGAGTGGCCTTTCACAGGCGCCAGGGCGCGTGCGCCTCCGCCTTCGTCGGCCACCTCGTACTGTTCGCCGATGCCCAGGGCAAAGGCCGAGTAGTGGTCGAAGAAGAAGGAGGTGATGTGATCGTTGTAGATCATGAACAGCACATCGGGCTTCTTCGCGTCCAGCCAGTCGCGGATGGGCTGGAAGGCCTGGAAGATGGGCGCCCACACCGGGTCGTCCTGCTTGCGCTTGTCGAGCGCGAAGCCGATGGTGGGGGTGTGGGAGGCTGCGATGCCGCCGATGATGCGGGCCATGGTGTGCTTTCGTTCGGGATGCGTGCCCCCTGCCAGCGCGTGCCGGCATGGGCTGGGTGGTCAGGGGATCAGGCGGCGCTGGCGGCGCGGCGGCTGCCGATGATGGCGATCGCGGCCAGCGCGGCGGGGATGGCCAGCAAGGTGAGGATCGAGGAGAAGCTCCAGCCCAGGCCCAGCAGCACGCCGCCGACCATCGAGCCCAGGATCGAGCCGAAGCGGCCCATGCCGAGCATCCAGCTCACGCCGGTGGCGCGGGCGGCGGTGGGGTAGCACGAGGGAGCGTAGGCGTTCAGGCCGGTCTGCGCGCCGCTCATGCAGAAGCCCGCCAGCGTGACCCACAGCGCCAGGGAGCTGGGGATGGCGCCGCTCAGGCCCAGCGCCACCACGGAGGCCGCGCCGCCCAGGTAGGCGAAGCTGATCACGCGGGTGGGCACCATGCGGTCCATGAACCAGCCCACCACCACGGCGCCCACGGTGCCGCCGAGCTGGAACATCGCGGTGGTGTTGGCCGCGTCGGTGATGCTCAGGCCGTTCTCCTTGAACAGCGTGGGCAGCCAGCCGGTGAGCAGGTAGATCACCATCAGGCCCATGAAGTAGGTCACCCACAGGCTGATGCTCATCAGCGCGAAGTTGTTGGCGAACAGCTGTTTCACCGGGGTCTTGGTAGCGGCCTGCGGCTCGGTGGAAACGAAGGTCGTGCCTTGCTCGAAGGACTGGCCGGAGACACGGCCCAGCTGCTTGGCGATCTTGTCCGCCGGCTCGCCCTTGACGGCCATGAAGCGGCACGATTCAGGCAGCAGCGCGATGATGACCGGCGTGATCAGCAGGGGCATGGCACCGCCGAACAGCAGCACGCCGCGCCAGCCGTGCTCGGGCAGCAGCCAGGCGGCCGCGAAGCCGATCAGGGCCGAGCCCAGGTTGAAGCCGGTGAACATGATGGTCACCAGGAAGGAGCGCGAGCGCTCGGGCACGTACTCGGTCAGCAGGGTGGATGCATTGGGCATCGCTGCGCCCAGGCCCACGCCGGCCAGCAGGCGCATCACGGCCATGTCCAGCGTGTGCTGCGTGAGCGAGGTCAGCAGCGTGAACACGCCGAAGGTGATCACCGAGGCCACCAGCACCTTCTTGCGGCCGATGCGGTCCGAGAGCGGGCCGGCGACCAGCGCGCCGATCACGAGGCCGAAGGGCGCGGCGCTCATCACCATGCCGAAGGCGGCCTTGGAGATCGACCATTCCTTGATCACGGCCGGGGCGATGAAGCCCATGATGGCCACGTCCATGCCGTCAACGGTGACGATCAGGAAGCAGATGGCCAGGATCAGCCACTGGTACCTCGACATCGGGCGTTCGTTGATGAACTGCTTGACGTCCACAATCGAGTTCATGTTCACTGTTCACTCCAGCGGGGGGCGTAGGATTCGTGTCCGCGTGCGGCCTGGTGTCGGGGGAGGCCGCCGTGGTGCTTGGTTTGTGGGGCGAAGTCTAGGAAGGCGTGCCCTGGCCGAACAGATCCGAACTTGCAGGCCGTAATAACCGGCCGTTATCGTAGAAAACCATGAAACTCAATGCCTTGAGGGCGCTGATCGCGGCCATCGACACCGGCAGCCTGCGCAGCGCGGCCAAGCAGATGGGGCTGTCCCAGCCGGCCCTGACCAAGATGGTCCGCGAGCTGGAAGCCGAACTGGGCGCGCCCCTGCTGCAGCGCTCCACCACGGGCGTGATCCCCACGGCGCAGGGGCGCATCCTGCATGCGCGGGGCTCGGCCGCGACGCGCGAACTGGACGAGGCCGCGCAGCAGATCGGGCAGATGGGCGGACGCATGGTGGGGGCGCTCAGCGTGGCCGCCGTGCCGCTGGCCCTGCTGATGCTGGTGCCGGAAGCGGTGCGCACATTCAGTGCGGAGTTTCCCTCGATCATGCTGGAGCTGCGCGAGGAACTTTACGTCGAGCAACTCGCGCAGTTGCATCAAAAGGCCGTGGACGTGGTGGTCGGGCCGATCCCGAAGGACCTGCGCCCCGGCGAATGCCATGTCGAGAAGCTGATGCACATCGAGATGGCCGTGGTGGTGCGGCGGGGCAACCATGCGCAGGCGCGGGCCACCAGCCTGCAGCAGCTCACCGATGCGCGCTGGGTCTACACCAGCCTGAGCGGCCACACGGGCTATGTGCGCACGTTGTTCGAGAGCCACGGGTTGCCCGCGCCGCCGCCCGGTGCCATCGTGAACTCGACGCTGGGCCTGGTCTCGCTGATCGCCAATGGCGACGGCGTGGGCCTGATGCCGCTGCCCATCGCCTCGCACCCGGCGGCCAAGCCGTACCTGAGCGTCGTGCCGATCAAGGAGGGCCCGCTGGTGCTGGAGGTGGCGGCCATGGTCCGCAGCGAGGCCATGCTCAAGCCCATGGTGCGCAAGTTCCTCACGCATCTGCACCGCGCGTCGGCGCACCTGGTGTCCCTGGACCCGGGAGCGTGAGAGAGAATGACGGGCTGTACCGCATCCTGGTGAGGATGTTCACCGGGGCCCGGGTGGTGGCGCGTGGCCGGGGCGCAGTGCCTGTCAACCGCAGTAGCAAGATGATCTTCAAGCGACGGTCCGTGTCTCTGGCGGGGTGGTTCTGGTTGATTTCAGCCGCCTTGTCCATCATGGCCTTGCTGGTGCTGCTGCGCCTGAGCTTCGTCGACTGGCGCGAGGTGCGGCGCACGGAGGTCGCGGTGGCCATGATCAAGCAGCTTCGGCTGGGGCTGGCGGCCGTCGAGATGACCTCGCGTGAGCGGGGTCCGGCCAACGGGGTGCTGGGCGCCGATGCCCAATCCAGCGAGGCCTTGCGCGAGGCGCTGGCCCAGGCCCGTGAGCGCACCGACCAGGCCTTCGCGGCCTATGCCAAGGGCTTCGACTTCATTCCCGACCCGGCCCGCCGTCAGGCCGCCAAGCAGCAGATGGCCAACTTCCAGGTGGCGCTGCGTCAGGCCCGTGGGCGTGTGGATGCCTTGTCTGCGCTGCCTTTGTCACAGCGCGAAGCCGCGGACATCAAGGGCGCGGTGGACGGCATGGTGGCGCTGGTGCGCATGCTGCGGCCCGTCATCATGGTGCTCACGGACAGGATTCAGCAGAACTTGCCAGCCGTCAGCGCGACGGCCGTCGGGGCCTTGCTGGCCTCCGAGCTGCGCGAGACCACGGGGCAGCTGGGATCGCTGTTCACGCCGGCCTTGAGCCACCAGACACCGCTCTCGGAAGACGAGCGCATGGCGATTGCGCACATGCGCGGCCGCATCGAACAGTTGCGCACGCTGCTGTCTGCGCGGGTGCAGATCGGCGGTGTGCAGCCGGCGGCGGCGCGTGCGCATGAGCGCCTGGAGCACGATTACTTCGGCCGTGCCGAGGGCCTGATCCAGCAGATGCTGCAAGCCGGTCGCACCGATGGGCACTACGGCCTGAGCCCTGCCGAGTTCGCTGCCCGCTACGTGCCGGACATGGGCGCCATCGTGGATGTGCGCAATGCCTTGCTGGACGAATCCCTGGCGCGCGGCCAGGCGCTGCGCAGCGAGCAGTACCGCACCATGGCCGTGATGCTGACCATGACTGGCCTGAACATCGCTCTGATCGCGTGGGGCCTGATCCTGCTGCACCGCCGCGTGATCCGGCCCCTGACCCACGCGGCCCAGGCGCTGGACGCGATGAAGCACGACCGCTGCATGGAACTGCGGGTGCCCAACACCGGCGATGAGATCTCGGCGGTGCTCGATGGCATCGCCGCGCTGCAGGCGCAGCAGCGGCAGCGCGCCGATCTGGAAGCCGAGCGCGACAAGCTGATCGAGCGCCTGCGCGTGCAGTCCAGCACCGATTTCCTGACGGCTTTGCCCAACCGCCGCGCCTTCTTCGAGGCGGCCGAGGCCGAGATCGCGCGGGCGCGGCGCCATGGCTTCGGCCTGGTCCTGCTGCTGCTGGACGTAGACCACTTCAAGCGCATCAACGATGGCCTGGGGCATGGCGCGGGCGACCTCGCGCTGGTGTCGATCAGCACGGTGCTGCGCCAGAGCATGCGCCAGGGCGACATCGCGGCGCGCATCGGCGGCGAGGAGTTCGTGGTGCTGCTGAGCCACTGCGAGCGCGAGGACGGCCTGCGCTTCGCGGAGCGGCTGCGCCACACCGTGGCCACCACGCCGGTCGAGGTCGGCGCGGGCCATCCGCCGCTGCGCATGACGGTCAGCATCGGCCTGGTCGACACGGCCTCGCAGGGGCTGGAGCTGGATGCGCTGATGAAGCAGGCCGACCGCGCCATGTACCGCGCCAAGGCGGGCGGGCGCGACCGCATCGAGCTGGCCGAGACGGCCTGACCCCGCGTTGATCAGGCGCTGGCGCGCCGCTCTGGGTGCACCGGCGCCCCCAGCCGCGCCGACAGCTGATCCGCCAGCGCGCGGATGTCCCGCCCGATCTCGGCCACCTTGCCTGGGCGGTCCAGATCAACCTCCAGAAAGCTCACGGCCAGCCCCGCCACCGCGCGCTGCTGGCTGCTCGCATCGAACACGGCGGCGCCGAAGCAGTGCATGCCGTCGCGCACCTGCGCATCGTCGATCGAGAAGCCGCCGACACGGCAATGCGCCAGCTCGGGCATCAGCGCGTCGATGTTGGGCACGCTGCGCCGCGTGAGCGGCTGCGGCCAGGGCGCATCGAGCAGCAGCATGCGCACCTCGTCGTCGGGCAGGGTGCTGAGCATGGCCTTGCCCGTGGCCGTGTAGGGCGCGGGCATGCGCATGCCGTTGCGGAAGGTCACGTCCAGCGGGCGGGTGCCGTTCTGGCAAGCGATGTAGACCACGTCGCGACCATCGAGCACCGACAGCGTGATCGTCTCCATCGTGAAAAGACCACTCTCCTGCCACGCCACGTAGAACTCCTGAAGGATGTTGGTGTGCGCCAGGAAGGCGTTGGCCCAGGTCATCACGTGCGGGCCCATGGCCAGCGCGCCATTGCCGGTGCGCTGCAGCAGGCGCAACTGGATCAGCGTTTCGCACAGGCCGTGCAGCGAGCTCTTGGGCAGGCCGGTCTCGCGGGCCAGGTCGGCGGGCGACAGCGGACGGGCGTTGCGCGCCACCAGATCGAGGATGCGCACCGCACGCCCGACGGCGGGCGAGGTGCTCTTCGGTTCATCGGCGGCGGCGCTGGCAGGGGGCTGTGTTTTCGGCATGGTGGAAAAGCGCAGGGAAGCGGACAGGCGATGAACGCAGCCTAGGGGCAAACCCCAGTCGATCCATGCGAATGCGGGGGCTACGATTCATTCCGTTAGTTGAACACGGTTCAACCTATTGAACAACAGGCGCGAGTCAGGAGAAACCCGAGCACGCGCACTTTCCTGAACGCCGCATGAAACTCGCAGATTCCTCGCTGCTCAAGCAGCATGCATTCCTGGATGGCCAATGGGTGGCCGCCGACGCGGGCGCCACCTTCGATGTGCTCGATCCCGCCACCGGCGAGCGCCTCGCCTCCGTGCCCGACCTGGGCGCGGCCGAGACCGAACGCGCCATCCGCACCGCCGAAGCCGGCCAGAAGGCTTGGGCCAAGCTCTCGGGCAAGGAGCGCGCCGCGCCGCTGCGCCGCTGGTTCGAGCTGATGGTGCAGCACGCCGACGACCTGGCCATGATCATGACCCGCGAGCAGGGCAAGCCCCTGGCCGAAGCCAAGGGCGAGGTGATCTACGCCGCCAGCTTCATCGAGTGGTTCGCCGAAGAGGCCAAGCGCGTGTCCGGCGAGGTGCTGGCCCACCCGCAGGCCGACAAGCGCATCGCCGTGCTGCGCCAGCCCGTGGGCGTGTGCGCGGCCATCACGCCGTGGAATTTCCCCGCGGCCATGATCACGCGCAAGGTCGGCCCGGCCCTGGCCGCCGGCTGC
>DXIO01000115.1 GCA_019112875.1 Candidatus Aquabacterium excrementipullorum | reverse complement strand
CGGTGCTCGATGGGCAGATCGGGGTTGTCCAGCTGGTTGAAGGCCAGCAGATCGCGCAGGTGGCGGTCGAGCTGGCTGGCGGCGGCCTCCAGGCGCTGCACGGCGCGGGCCGAACTGGCGTCCTGCACGCGCGTGGACAGCAGCCCGACGGACGACAGCATGGTCTGCAGCGGCCCTCGGATCTCGTGCGAGAGCATGGCCAACAGGCGCTCCTTGCCTTCGTAATGTTCCCGTTCGCGCGTGGCCAGTTCATGCCGCAGCCGCACCATGAAGGTCAGGACCAGGATGAAGGTCGGTTGCGCCAGCAGGATGCCGGCCTTGGCCTGCATCAGCAGATTGGGCTCGTCCACCCGGGGGTGCATCAGGCTGATGATCAACTGCACCACCAGCCCACCGTACTGCAGCCAGCACAGCAGCGACGCGCCGCGCTGGAAGCCAGCGAAGGCGGCCAGGTAGAACAGTGGCATGAACTGCGCCGTGGACAGCAGCGAGTACAGGTGGTTGCTGCTGGGGGCGAACAGGTTCAGGAAGACGACGCCCTGCAGGTAGATGCCGGAGACCGCCATCACGCACAGCATGGCGGGGGTGGACCAAGCCGGGCGCCGGTGCAGCACCCAGGTGGCCGCCAGCATCACGGCCGAGGCCAGCGGCATGCCGATGAGGTCCCAGCGGCCGATCAGCAGGTGCGGGGTCTCCATCACCCACAGCGCCAGCACCACCAGGGCCACCATGGGCACGGCCTTGAGCAGCATCGGGCGCTGCAGCGGGTCGACCGAGGGCAGCAGGCTGTGCCAGACGGGCTTCATGGCGTGGGCCCGTTGCTGCGGTCCAGGCTGTTGAGCAGGGCAGCGGTCAGCACGGCGGGGCGAACGGGCTTCTCGAAGAACATGACCTTGAGTGAACGCATCAGCGTGGTCAGCGAATCTTCCGAGGCCGTGCCGTCGCGCAGGCGGCCGGTGAGCAGCACGATGGGGGCCTGAGGGCGCAGGTGGCGCAGATGGCGGATCAGAGCCTCGCTGCTCTGGCCGGCGCCCAGGATGTAGTCGACCACGTAGGCGTCGAACTGCTGCACATCGCTGCCCAGGAGCGCGTCGGCAGAGGCGAAGGCCTGGGCTTTGCCGCCAGCGTCGTCGAACCAGTCGCACAGGCTTTCGGCGGCCAGCAGGTCGTCGTCGATCACGGCCACGCGCAGGGGGGCCCGGGGGGCGGAAGGGGTGAGCATCAACCGCTGGACGGCATAGCGCGGGGCCAGGGGATGCAGGCGGCGCAGGGCCATGGGCGCGCCGACCAGCCAGCGTTCGCCGTCGCGCACGGCCTGCACCGGCGCGTGGTCCTGGTCGCGCGGCGCCAGCAGGTGACCGATCTGCACCTGGCAGGGCGTGCTGGCGCCTTCGAGCAGCACGGTCGCCTTTTCCAGGGGCGCGGCCTGGGTGGACACGGCCGGGTCGTCGCGGGCGAGTTCGTCCAGCGACAGTCCATGGTGGTGGGCGAGCGTCAGCACCTCGTCGAACAGCCAGCCCGAGCCTTGCAGCTTGCGCCGTGCCTGGCTGACCGACAGGTTGCACAGCCGGGCCACCCACGCCGCCTGCTGTCGTGGCGGCACACCCTGGATCTGCAAGGCCTGGCGCAGGCGGGAGGCGATGGCGGGCAATGCCTGGTCCGTGGCCTCGTCGTCCAGCGGACCGGGGGCGATGGACTCCTCGTCGTCGCCAAATGGCGGTGGGTTCATCCGGGGGCTCCTGGGTTGTGGTCGGCCGAACACCCCCTTTTGGGTGTGTTCCCTGGTACTTGATGATAAGTGTGCATTTCTGCGCGTTTTGCAGAAGTCATCCCCCTAGAATGTCACGAAAACCGAGGCCTACAGTGCTCATCGCATGAAAGAGGCCCTGCTCAGGGAGCAAAAATGACGGTTTCGGGCATGGCCCTGCCGCGGAGAGTTGAGGGAGACATCCTCGGGTGTCATGTGACCGCCCTGGTCTTCGGACCGGGCGGTTTTTTCTTTTTCTGCGGGTCTTGGCCTCAGCGGGCCACGATTCGGGACGCAGGGCTGGCCGTCCTCTCGGGCGCGGCTTCCCAGCCACCCCCGAGCGCCAGGAACAGGTTGATCTGGTCATCGGCCAGTTGGGCCTGTGAGGCCGCCAGGGCCGCCTCGCTGGCAGCCAGGGCGCGCTCGGCGTCCAGCGCGTCCAGGTAGCCGGTCTTGCCGCCACGGTACAGGCGCCGGGCCTGTTCGGCCACAGTGGCGGAGGCATCCCGGGCGGCCTGCAGCGAGGCGCGGCGGTCCAGCTCGCGGGCGTAGGCATCCAGCGCGGTTTCGGTTTCACGCAGCGCGGTCAGCACGGCGCCGTCGAAGTGCGCCAGGGCGCCTCGGTTGCTGGCCTGGGCCTGGTCAATGCGGGCCTGCACGGCGCCAGTGTCGGGGATGCTCCACGAGATCAGTGGTCCCAGGCTCCAACTGGTCGTGTCCTTGCGGCCGAAGTCCGACAGCGGGCCGGCCGTACCGGCCGACAGTCCCAACGTGATCTTGGGGTACAGGTCGGCCGTGGCCACGCCGATGCGGGCCGTGGCGGCCGCCAGTTCGCGCTCGGCCTGGCGCACGTCCGGGCGGCGCTTGAGCAGGGCCGCCCCATCGCCGACGGGCAGGACGCTGCCCACGCGCGGTGGCGTGGTGCACGTCGCCACATCGGCCGGGAAGTCGCGCGGGGGCGTGCCCATCAGCGTGGCCAGCTGGAACAGTTCGCTCTGGCGCTGCGCCTTCAGGGTCGGCAGGCTGGCCTGCAACTGCTCCAGCTGACCGCGTGCACGGGCCGTGTCGATCACGCCGACACGGCCGGCACCCTGCAGGCGCTCGGTGATCTGCAGCGCTTCCTGCTGCAGCCGTACCGAGGTCTCGGCGGTCTGAAGCCGCAGGCCGCTGGCACAGACACCGGCATAGGCGCGCGCGGTGCTGGCGACCACGTGCACGCGGGCCATCTCCAGTGCGGCCTGGGCGGCATCGGTGCTGGCCTGGGCGGCTTCGATGGCGCGGCGGATCTGGCCGGTCGCATCGATCTGGTAGGAGAGCGACAGCCCGGCACTGTAGGTGCCTTGCGTGCGCGGCACGGTGCCGGGCTTGAGCATGGACAGGCCCGACACGTGGCCATAACCGGGGCCGCCGTTCACGCTCAGGTGGGGGCGCTGGCTGTCGTCCACCTCGGCCTGCAGGGCCTGCACGCGCTCCAGGTTGGCGGCGGCCTGGCGCAGGTCCGTGTTGTGCGCCAGGGCCTGATCGACCAGGCGATCGAGTACCGGATCGTCGTACAGGTGCCACCAGCGCGGGGGCAGGGCTTCGGCGCTGTAGAGCTGACGGGGCGTGGCGCTGGAGAGGAACGGGGCTTGCGCCGAAGGCGCCTGCACCAGAGCGTTGTCAGGCACCTTGTAGTTGGGCCCCACGGGTGTGGTGCCGCAGGCGGCCAGCAGGGCCAGGGCGCCCAGGCTCAGTGTGAGCCTGGCGGAGCGCGTGAAGGGCAGGGTGGCGTGGGTCATGGCTCATCCCCTGAGGTGCTTGGGCTGCATCACCTCGGCCTGCTTGGCCGCTGTGGCCGCGGCGGGCGGGCCCACCACCTCCACCGTCACGGTCTGGCCGGCCACCAGATGCGCGCCTTCGGGCAGTGGCGCCAGCTTGATGCGCACCGGGATGCGCTGCGCCAGGCGCACCCAGTTGAAAGTGGGGTTCACGCTGGGCAGCAGGTTGGCGCTGGTGGAGCGGTCGCGGTCGGCGATGCCGGCAGTGATGCTCTCGACGGTGCCGTCCAGGGCGGTGGCGCCGCCCATGGGCACCACGCGAACGCGGTCACCGATGTGGATGCGCGGCAGCTTGGTCTCTTCGAAATAGCCTTCCACGTAGAAGGACTGCGTGTCGACCAGGGCCAGCGCGGCGCGGCCTGCGCTGGCGTAGCCGCCTTCACGCAGGTCCAGGTTGGTGATCAGGCCGTCCACCGGCGCCCGCACGCCTGCGCGCTGCAGGTTGAGCTGTGCCGAGCTCAGGGCCACCTCGGCCTGTGCCAGGGCGGCGCGGGCCTGCTCGACGCGGGTGCGGGTCTGCTCGCGCGACTCCATGGACACCAGGGTGCCCAGGCCGGCGTTGCGCGCGTCCTCGCGCAAGGCCTGGGCGAGCACCGTGCGCTGGGCGCCCAGTGCCGCCTGGGCCTGGCGCACGGCCAGCTCGTAGCGGGCCTTGTCGACCTCGAACAGCAGCGCGCCGGCCTTGACGGCCTCGTTGTCGTGGATGGGCACGGCCGTGACCAGGCCAGACACGTCGGGCGCGATCTGCACGACATTGGCCTTGACGCGGCCGTCGCGGGTCCAGGGCGAGAGTTCATAGTGGTTCCACAGGCGCAGTGCGGCCCAGCAGGCGGCGGCCACGGTCAGCAGGGTGATCACGACGCGGACAGTGCGCCGCGCCAGGGAGTCGGGGGTGGTCAGGGTGTTCATGACGTCACTCACTCATTTTTCAGAAATGGGCGCTGAACACGCTCAAGCCGTAAAGCAGCAGGGCGTACAACGCAAGGTCGAACAGCGCCGGGTGCCACACCCAGCGGTACACGCCGAGAGCGGCCAGGGCGCGGCGCACGCCCCACAGGCCCAGCAGGGCCGCCAGTGCAAGCAGGCCCAGCCAGGGGATGTACAGGCCGTAGAAATTGGCTTCGCCGATCATGCGGAGCACTCCTGGTTTGACGGGGGGATGGCGGGCGAGGCCGCCTCGGGGAACATGGCGCGGCGCAGGCCCACCAGGGCCGAAACGGCCTGCCTGCGGGCCTCGGGCGCGAGAAGCGGTGCTTGCGGCGCTTGCACCAGCACGGCGTTGAGGGCCGTGTCCAGGCATTGCAGCAGTGACTCGGGGTGGGGCACGGGACGGCCGGCACCCCGCAGGCGGAAGGATCCGGCCAATTCGGCCAGCAGTGCCGCCACGGACGATGAGGCCTGCTGCTGCAGGTGGTCGCGGCTGGACTGCAGGGCCACGAGGTCGGCGCCCACGCGCAGGTCGCGCAGCGCATCGCGGGTGGGCAGATCCTCCGGCGTGCCGACGCTGTGCGCAATTCGCGGGGCCAGCAAGCCGATGCGGTCCAGGGTGCGGGCGGCATGGGCATCGGCGCGGATCGTGTCGGCCCGCCCGGCGGCCAGGTCACCCAGTTCACGCCAGGTGGCACGCTGGATGCGGCGGGCCATCCAGTCGCTGCCCACCGAGCGCACCAGCGCGGTCGTGCGGGCCGCGACGACGATGCCCAGCAACTGTGCCACCGAGCTGTTGATGAAGCTGACGAAATCGCCCGTGGCCGTGTCGTGTCCGGACAGCGTGCCCGCCACGCCCAGCAGCAGCGCCATGCCTTGCAGGCCCGTGGCCGGCCGGGCCATGAAGACCCCAACCACCAGGAACAGCGGTGCGCACACCAGCGCCAGCGTGAGCGGATCCTGTACCAGCGGCATCAGCACCAGCACGTAGAGCGCGGCGATGGGCATGGACCAGGCCGTGAACTTCATGAACACGTGGATGGACGGCACCGGGTCGTCCATGGTCGCGAAGAAGCAGCACAGGATCGAGCACATCATCGCGGCCACCGAGCCCATGGGCCATTCCGTCAGCATCCAGAAGCCGCAGACCACGCAGATCGCGAGGAAGGCCGCCGCGGCGGACAGCATGGCCATGCCCCGGTCCAGGTGCATCACGGGCTCGGTGCGGTCCAGGCCACGTGCGGACACCAGCGTGCCGTCCAGGCCCAGGTCCACATCGTGGCGCAGGCCGATGCATTCCTGCCAGCCTCGCACGAGTTCCGCCAGGCGCGCGGACAGGGCCAGGCGCAGGGCGTGGATCCAGGGGCGCTGGGCGTCATCGCCCGGCATGCCCAGGGCGACGATGTCGTCGAGCAGGGCATTGGTGGCCGTGGCATCGACGCTCTCACCGGCTTCCAGCCAGCGTCCCATGCGGGCCAGCACCCCGGCCACATCGTCCGGCAGGGCGCCTTGCGCCTCCTGCAGTGCACGCAGTCGATCTTCCACCGCCGAGAACACCGAGGTCAGCGAGGCCATGCGGTTCTGCATCGCGTGCAGCGTGGACGTGGTCAGGCGCAGGTGGGTGGTGTCGAAGGGCACGTGCGTGGACAGCATGCGCAATTGCGTGATGTCCGTGGCCAGGCGCTGACGGTCGGCCTGCAGCGGCGCGCCGCTTGGCGCCACCGCCTGCCCGGGGCTCTGCATCAGGTCGGCGAACCACTGGCGCGCATCGCGCAATGAGCGGTCCAGCAGTCCGAGCACGGAGGGCGCCAGGCCCGTGGGCAGCACGATGCTGTGGACCACGGTGGCGCAGGTGATGCCCAGCAGGATCTCTTCCACGCGGGCCGAGGCAGTGTCGAACAACTGCAGCGGAGTCTCGACCGACGGGAAGCCGATCAGTGCCGCCGTGTAGCCCGCCAGCATGAAGATGTAGGCGCGCGGCGTGCGGTCCAGCAGTGACAGGTACAGGCACACCGCCACCCACAGCGCCAGCGCGATGGCCAGCAGCTCGGGCGCGTTCGACAGCATCGGCACCATCAGCAGGGTGGCCGTGCAGCCCACGAAGGTGCCGCAGAAGCGGAAGACCGCCTTGGAGCGCACCGCCCCGGCCAGCGGGCTGGCCACGATGTAGGCCGTCATCATCGCCCAGAAGGGGCGCGGCAGGCCGGCCCATTGGGCGATGGTGATGGCCATCATCGACGAGGTGAAGCTCTTGGCCGAGAACAGCATCTCGGCGCGCGTGAACTTCAGGCTGGCGGTGCGCTTCATGACCGTGCCGACGGCTCGCCGTCGTCGCCTTCTTGCTGCAGGCCTGGCACCACGGGCAGGGCGCAATCCACGCGCTGGCCCAGCTTGGCGAACACGCGCAGGCAGGTGGCCACGTCCTTGTCGGAGATGCCTTCGAACACGCGGTCACGCATCTCGTGCAGCGCCGCCTCGATCTGGTCACGGGCCGCATGGCCGGCGGGCGTGAGGTTCAGGATCTTCGCGCGGCGGTCCTGCGGATCATCGCGGCGTTCGGCCAGGCCGCTGTCCACCAGTTGCTCCAGCGAGCGTGCCAGCGAAGGGGCCTCGATGCCCAGCGCATCGGCCAGCACGCCCGGGCGCACGTCACCGCCCAGCCGTCCCAGGAACACCACCGGCCATGCCAGCGCTTGCGACAGGCCCACGTGCGCCACCGCCTTGTCGGCCGCCGCACGGTAGGCCCGGTGCAGGGGCGGGAGCGCGATGGCGAATGACATGCGCAAGGCCTGAGGGCTGGGCTTGGTCATGGCGGGCATCCATTAAATTAGTTAGCTTGCTAAATATTTTAGATGATTTGTAATGCTTGTGAAGTAGTTGAGGGCGTGAAAAAGCCCCGCCAAGCCGAAGCTTGAACGGGGCATGAACCAAACGGCGCGAACGCCAGTCAGGGAGATGGTCAGTGAGCGATCAGAACGGGATGTCGTCGTCCATGTCGTCGAAGCCGGTGGATGACTTCGAGGGCGCGGGGGCGGGCGCGCGCGGGGCCGGCGCCGAACGCGCGGCGGGGCGGCTGTTCTCGGCCGGTTCACGGCTGAAGCCATCATCACCACCGGCATCACGGCCACCGCCGTAACCACCACCGCCGCCGCCTTCACGGCCGCCCAGCAGCTGCATGTTCTCGGCCACGATCTCGGTCGTGTAGGTGTCCTTGCCGTCCTTGTCCTGCCACTTGCGGGTCTTCAGGCGGCCTTCGACGTACACCGAGCGGCCCTTCTTGAGGTACTCGCCGGCGATCTCGGCCAGGCGGTCGTAGAACACCACGCGGTGCCATTCGGTTTCTTCAACCTTGTCGCCGCTGTTCTTGTCCTTCCAGTTGCGCGTGGTGGCCACGGACACGTTGCACACGGCGGCGCCGGAGGGGGTGTAGCGCACTTCCGGGTCGCGACCCAGGTTGCCGATGATGATGACTTTGTTGATCGAGGCCATGGCCAGAAATCCTATGTCGGTTGGTTAAATAAGCTTGCGTTGGTTAGCCCGTCCATTATCGCCGCAGCGATCCGGCTGCCTACCCTCCGACGAGGGCCCCCGAGGTGCGAACGGGAAAACCCGCAAACCACCCTGCCTGGCCGGCGGAAAGCACGGACAATCCGGCCTTCCGCCTACCAGCCACTTTGTTGCCGCGACCCGACCATGCCGACCACGACACCCCTTGAAATCCTGCACGAGGTGTTCGGCTACCCGGCCTTCCGCGGCCAGCAGCAGACCATCGTCGACCACGTGGCCGGTGGCAGCGATGCCCTGGTGCTGATGCCCACTGGCGGCGGCAAGAGCCTGTGCTACCAGGTGCCGGCCATCACGCGTCACCGCGCCGGCCAGGGTGTCACCATCGTCGTGTCGCCCCTGATCGCGCTGATGCACGACCAGGTCGGCGCGCTCGATGAAGTCGGCGTCGAAGCCGCCTTCCTCAACAGCACGCTGCAGCTGGACGACGTTCAACGCATCGAACGCATGATGATGTCGGGCCAGCTGGTGATGCTCTACGCCGCGCCCGAGCGCCTGACCACGCCGCGCTTCCTGGCTCAGCTCGATTCGCTCAACGAACGCGGCCTGCTCAGCCTCTTCGCCATCGACGAGGCGCATTGCGTCAGCCAGTGGGGCCACGATTTCCGCGAGGACTACCTCGGCCTGAGCGTGCTGCACGAGCGCTATCCCAACGTGCCACGCATCGCGCTCACCGCCACGGCCGACGAGCACACCCGCGCCGACATCGTCGAGCGCCTGCAACTGCAGGACGCCCGCCTGTTCATCAGCAGCTTCGACCGGCCCAACATCCGCTACAGCCTCGTCGAGAAGGACAATCCCCGCGCCCAGTTGCTGCGCTTCATCCGCGACGAGCACGACGGCGAGGCCGGCGTCGTCTATTGCCAGTCGCGCCGCAAGGTCGAAGAGACGGCTGAGTGGCTCAGCCAGCAGGGCATCAACGCCTTGCCCTACCACGCGGGCCTGGACTCGGGCGTGCGCCAGCGCCACCAGGATCGCTTCCTACGCGAGGACGGCATCGTCATGGTCGCCACCATCGCCTTCGGCATGGGCATCGACAAGCCCGACGTGCGCTTCGTGGCCCACCTCGACCTGCCCAAGAACATCGAAGGCTATTACCAGGAGACCGGTCGCGCCGGCCGTGATGGCCAGGACGCCGAAGCCTGGCTCACCTACGGTCTGGCCGACGTGGTGCAGCAGCGCCGCCTGATCGACGACAGCCCCGCGCACGAAGACTTCAAGCAGGTGCAGCGCAAGAAGCTCGATGCCCTGCTGGCGCTGGCCGAGGCCCATGACTGTCGCCGCGTGCGTCTGCTCGACTACTTCGGCGAACAAAGCCAGCCCTGCGGCAACTGCGACAACTGCCTGAACCCGCCCGCCACCTGGGATGGCACCGAGGCCGCCCGCAAGATGCTCAGCGGCATCTACCGCTTCTGGCAGAACGGCCGCATGCGTTTCGGTGCAGGCCACCTGATCGATGTGCTGCGCGGCAAGCACACCGACAAGGTCAGCCAGTACGGACACGACCAGCTCAGCACTTTCGGCATCGGCGCCGACCTGAGCGAGCAGCACTGGCGTGCCGTGCTGCGCCAACTGGTGGCGCTGGGCCACGTGGTGGCCGAAGGCGAGTTCAACACCCTGTCGCTCACCGACAGCGCCCGTGCCGTGCTCAAGGGCGAGGTGACGCTGATCCTGCGGGAGGCCCGCGACGCACCCAAGCGCTCGGGCAAGTCCTCTTCAAGCAAGGGCGGCAGGGGAGGCAAGAGCGCCTCGACCGCGCCCGCCCATCTGGACGACGCCGCCCGTGAGCGTTTCGATGCGCTCAAGGCCTGGCGCTCGGGCGTGGCCAAGGAGCACAACCTGCCGGCCTACATCGTCTTCAACGACGCGACCCTGGCCGAGATGGCGCAACTCGGCCCGCAAACTTTGGGCGAACTCGGTGGTATCACCGGTGTGGGCGCCAAGAAGTTGCAGGCCTATGGGGACGCCTTGCTGGAGGTTTTGAGGGGGTGATTTCGGATGCCTGTTGTTTGAATGCACCAATTTGTCTCAAAAAAGGAACACAAAAGGTGCGAAGACGCCCCACAAAGGGGGGAGTCGACAGGGTTCCGGACAGTTTGGGCGAATCAGCTTGTCACAATCCCTTCACACGAATTCATCCCCCTTAGGAGAGATAAACGATGTTCTCGAAGAAAACCGCTGTTGCCGCCGCCGCTCTGCTGGCCGCTTTCGCTGCCCAGGCTCAATCGCAAGTCAGCATCTATGGCAACCTGGACGTGGCCTTCGGCCGCTTCGACGCGCCCAACAACGACAAGGCCATCACCGCCCTGGAATCCGGCATCCTGCGTGACAGCTACATCGGCTTCAAGGGTCAGGAAGACCTGGGCGGTGGTCTGAAGGCCATCTTCGCCCTGGAAAGCTCCATCGGCGTGGACACCGGCGCTTCCACCACTGGCCAATTCTGGGACCGCACCAGCATCGTCGGCCTGACCGGCGGCTTCGGTACCGTGGCCCTGGGCAACAACCGCACCCTGAACTTCCTGGCCAACGAAGCCTACAACCCCTTCGGCGGCACCGGCCTGTTCTCGACCTCGAACGTGCTGTTCGGCGCTGGCCAGACCGTCCTGAGCGGCGTGAGCGTCGGCCTGGGTCTGAACAACAACTTCACCAACAGCATCACGTACTCGACGCCCAACCTGTCCGGCTTCACCGCCGCAGCCCAAGTGGGCCTGAGCGAGAACCGTGTCACCGGCACCAAGGACAACGCCTTCGGCGTGCAGGTGAACTACGCTGCCGGCCCCCTGAGCCTGGGCGCCACCTACCAAGATTCGCAAGAATCGATCTTCGCCGATGCCAAGCTGTGGCAACTGGGCGCCAGCTACGACTTCGGCGCTGTGAAGCTGTTCGGTCAATACGGCCAAGTCAAGTTCACGGGCGACGACGAGTCCTACAAGTTCTTCCAACTGGGCGCCGGCATCCCCGTCACCTCGTCGGGCAACGTGCTGGTGAGCTTCGCTCAAGGCAAGTACGACGACGAGAAGATCCGTCAGTTCTCGCTGGCCTATGACCACAGCCTGAGCAAGCGCACTGGCGCTTACGTCGGTGTGGTGAACCTGCGCGACAACCTGGCCGATCCCAAGAGCGGCACTTCCTTCGTTGTCGGCGTGCGTCACGCCTTCTGATGCCGGGGCTTCGCCCCTTGCTTCTGCCTAAAACGCCCTTCGGGGCGTTTTTTGTTGCCTGTACACCACGGAGGCCGTCGGTTTTGTCGCCTCCTTGCAACGAAAACAGCCTTGGAGCCCCCCAATTGTGACGAACCGGTGACCCGGGGCTTGGGTTGGCAGAAAGATTGCTCCCACAATCAGCCAGCGGCAACCACCCACCTTTTGTAAGGGTTGCCCCCTAAGTTTTCATCCCACTGCTAGGAGAACTGCATGTTTGCAAAGAAGAGTGTTGTGGCCGGTGCCGCCCTGTTGGCCATGGCTGCTGCTGCCCAGGCCGATGTGAAAATCTACGGTTACCTGGATGCCGCTTTCGGTTCCTATGAGAATTTCGTTGAGAACGCTGCTGGTACCGCCATCACCACCGAGCGCACCACCCGGGTGAGCAGCGGCAACATGATGACCAGCTTCATCGGTTTCGCCGGTTCCGAAGACCTGGGCGGCGGCCTGAAGGCCGAGTTCGCTCTGGAATCCTTCCTCGGCGTTGACACGGGTACGGTTAACCCCACCTACAGCAACCTGGCCGGTGGCTTCTGGGGCCGTGCTTCGTGGGTGGGCCTGAGCGGCGGTTTCGGTCGTGTGATCCTGGGTCAATACGACAACGCCTTCTTCACGCTGGGCTACACCTACAACCCGTTCGGTTCGTCGATGACCTTCTCGCCCACGATGGTGAGCTGGTACGGCCTGTCGGGTGACGTCACTGGTGCTGCCCTGGGCTACGACACCGGCTGGGTGAACTCGATCACCTACGAAACGCCGAACCTGGGTGGCTTCACCGCCTCGCTGCAGTTCGCTCCGAAGGAATCCACGGGTGCCAACGACGGTGACAAGAACAACTACGCGCTGTCCGCCGCCTACAACGCTGGCCCGCTGAGCCTGATGGCCGTGTACACCAACTCCGGCGACGCCAGCACCAACACCGCGTATTTCATCCGCCAGAAAAACTTTGGTCTGGGTGCTAGCTACGACTTCGGCGTTGTGAAGCTGCAAGGTCAGTACGCTCAGATCAAGAGCTTCGACTCGACGACCGGCGACGAAAGCGAGAAGGACAAGTTCTTCCAACTCGGCGCGACCATTCCCGTCACCTCCGCTGGCAATGTGCTGGTCACCTACGGCCAGACCAAGTATGAAATTGCCGCCGGTCAAGCCAAGCTCAAGCAGTTCGCTGTCGGTTACGACCACTCGATCTCCAAGCGCACTGGCGCCTATGTGGCCTTCACCAACAAGAAGCTGAGCGGCGACATCGCCATCGACGACGACACCGCCAACGTGTTCGCCGTGGGCATCCGCCACTCGTTCTAAGCACGCGCTGCTCTGGAACTCCAAAGGCGCCTTCGGGCGCCTTTTTCGTTTTCTGCTGCCAACGGTGGTGCATCTTTCGGTATCCGCACCGATCTTGTGCGTCTGAACCGGGCATGACTCCTGCTAATTGTATACAGTCATGTGCACACATGACCCCACTTCCATGTTTGGACCCTCAGGAGTTTTCATGTCCACTTCTCAAAAACAAATGCTTGCCGCCGTGGCCCTGTCGCTGGGCGCTGCTGGCGCGTCCCATGCGCAATCCACGGCCAACGTCTATGGCATCCTTGATCTCTCATTCGGTTCCTTCCAGTACGCCGGCCTGGACAACAGCGCCGACAACAAGAGCACGACCAAGGTCGAGAGCGGCCAGCTGACCACCAGCTTCATCGGTTTCAAGGGCACGGAAGACCTGGGCGGCGGCCTCAAGGCCATGTTCGCGCTGGAGTCCTTCATGCGCATGGACACGGGCGCCTCGGGCCGGTCGGACAGCGACGTGTTCTGGGCCCGTGCCGCCAACGTGGCGCTGGCCGGTGACTTCGGCAAGGCCGTGATCGGCCGCATGGACAACTTCCTGTACCAGCAGGCGCTGGCCTTCAACCCCTTCGGCGGCTCCTTCGGCTTTTCGCCGACCATCCGCCTGACCTACGGCAAGTGGGGTCCGGACAAGGGCGACTCGGGCTGGGGCAACTCGATCGCCTACTACACGCCGAACCTGTCGGGCTTCACGGCCGCCGTGCAGATCCAGCCGGGCGAATCGCAGACCGAAAGCACCAGCACGGGCGTGATGGCCGGCTATGCCAATGGCCCCTTCGCCATCGGTTTCGGCTACCAGAGCGTGAAGTCGGCCGAAGCGCCCAAGGCCAATGTGCCCGATGGCGCGAAGCAGACCTTCGGCCTGCTGGGCACCAGCTACGACTTCGGCGCGGTGAAGCTGTTCGGCCAGTACGGTCAGTACAAGGGCAGTGGCTTCACCGCGGCCACCGACAACGTCAAGACCAAGCTGTACCAGCTGGGCGTGTCCGTGCCGGTGACGGCCGATGGCAAGGTGCTGGCGTCCTATGGTTCGCAGACCAAGGAACTGCTCACCGGCGACGTCAAGCACGAGATCCTGACGCTGGGCTACGACCACAACCTGTCCAAGCGCACGGATGTGTACGCGATTTTCATGCGTGACGACGACGACCGCACCGGCTACAAGGCCGGCAACACGGTGGCCTTCGGCATCCGCCACCGCTTCTGATCCGATTCGTCGGACCACAAGCCCAAAGGCCTGCCGACGTCGGTCGTCAGGCCTTTTTGTCGAACTTGAAGACGGCGGTGCTGGCGCGCAGGTTGGGCCAGCGGCGCACTTCATCGCCCTCGGGGTTCAGGCCGAAGGATTCGAGCACGCGCAGGCCATTCTGGCGCGCGAGCGCATCGAAGTCCTTGAAGGTGGTCACGCGGATGTTGGGCGTGTCGTACCACTGGTAGGGCAGGCTCTTGCTGACCGGCATGCGCCCGCGCAGCACGCTCAGGCGGTGCGGCCAGTGCGCGAAGTTGGGGAAGCTGACGACGCCGATGCGGCCCACGCGCGCGGTCTCGCGCAGCATGGCCTCGGTGTTGCGCAGATTCTGCAGGCTGTCGAGCTGCAGCACCACGTCGAAGGAGCCGTCGTCGAAGATGCTCAGGCCATCCTCCAGGTTGCGCTGGATGACGTTGACGCCGCGCTGCACGCATTCGAGCACGTGGGTGTCGTCGATCTCGATGCCGTAGCCGGTGCACTGGCGCTGGTCACGCAGCAGGGCGAGCAGGGCGCCGTTGCCGCAGCCCAGGTCGAGCACGCGCGAGCCAGGGGGCACCAATTCGGCGATGCGGGCCAGGCGGTCCTGGTGATGGCCGGTCATGGCGTGGCCTCCGTGGCGGCAACGGGTGCGTCGGCCAGCGGCGCCACAGGGGCATTGCGTGCGGGCTGCGCGAATTCGGTGGCGATGCGCTCGAAGTAGGCTCGCATCACGTTGTGGTAGCGCGGGTCATCGAGCAGGAAGGCGTCGTGGCCGTGCGGCGCGTCGATCTCGGCGTAGGCCACGTCGCGGCCGTTGTCCAGCAAGGCCTTGACGATCTCGTGCGAACGGGCCGGCGAGAAGCGCCAGTCGGTGGTGAAGCTGACGACCAAAAATTTGGCGACGGCCTGGGCCATGGCCTCGGTGAGCTGGCCGCCGAAGGTGCGGGCGGGGTCGAAATAATCGAGCGCTCGCGTGATCAAGAGGTAGGTGTTGGCGTCGAAGTAGTCGCTGAACTTGTCGCCCTGGTAGCGCAGGTAGCTCTCGATCTGGAACTCGATGTCCTGCGTGCTGTAGCGGGGCGCCTCGCCGGCTTCGCGGCCGACCATCTCGCGGCCGAACTTCTCGTCCATCACGTCGTCGGACAGGTAGGTGATGTGGCCGATCATGCGGGCCACGCGCAGGCCGCGGCGGGGCACCACCCCGTGCGCGTAGAAGTGGCCGCCGTGGAAATCGGGGTCGGTGATGATGGCGCGGCGGGCCACCTCGTTGAAGGCGATGTTCTGGGCCGACAGGTTGGGCGCGGTGGCCACGGCCACGCAGTGGCGCATGCGCTGCGGGTACTGCAGTGTCCAGCTCAGGGCCTGCATGCCGCCCAGGCTGCCGCCGAGCACGGCGGCCAACTGGTCGATGCCCAGGACATCGAGCACGCGGGCCTGCGCGTCGACCCAGTCTTCGACCGTGACGACCGGGAAGCTGGCGCCGTAGATGCGGCCGGTGTCCGGGTTGATGTGCATGGGGCCGGTGGAGCCGAAGCACGAGCCCGGGTTGTTGATGCCGATGACGAAGAACTTGTCGGTGTCCAGCGGCTTGCCGGGGCCGATCAGGTTGTCCCACCAGCCTTCGCTGCGCGGGATGGGCTGGCCGGTGGCGTCGGCGTGCAGGCCGGCCACGTGGTGCGAGGCGTTCAGGGCGTGGCACACCAGCACCGCGTT
The DNA here is from genome assembly GCA_019112875.1 of Candidatus Aquabacterium excrementipullorum. GTDB lineage: Bacteria > Pseudomonadota > Gammaproteobacteria > Burkholderiales > Burkholderiaceae_C > Aquabacterium > Aquabacterium excrementipullorum. The sequence continues at coordinate 13,039 of DXIO01000115.1, read as the reverse complement.
GCTGCGGTCGGCATTGAGCGTGCCGTAGGTTTCGAAGACCAGTGTGTAGTCACGCAACTGGGCGCCGCTGCGCAGGGGCAGCGGGGTGTCGAAACGCACGCTTTGCGGGGTCACGACCCCGAGTGAGGGCTGTTGAGAAGTCACGGTCACCAAACAAAACCGGCCACGCTGCGCAAGCAGGGGCCGGTGTTCGGTTGCCCCTCTTTAGCGGCATTTCTATAGCGCCCGCAAGCCGGACAAATCGGCGCTGTGCTGCGAGTGTAGCGCCAAACAATGGCTGTGCCGAGCCCGAGAAATGGCCGGTGTTGCCTACCTTCTTGCGCCAAGCGGTGGTGCCAAAAGGTTTTTAGCATCCGAAAATGCTGGGCCGGTGCCTGTCCAGCGGTGCCATGGGCCGTCGACGGATGTGGCTGGCCAATCCAGGGGAGCTTGCATGCTGCAGTGGTTGCTCAAACTCAATAAACACGTGCCGATCCGCTACGCCACCTGGGTGTTCGCAGGGGTGCTGGGGGCCTTGGGCATGTTGCTCGCCCTTGACAGCGGCCACCCGGCCTGGAGCGGCTACTGGTGGCTGGCGCTGCTGGGCGGCTTCCTGGTGCTGCAGGGCGTGCGCGATCTGTTCCAGACGCAGCGTGCCGTGCTGCGCAACTACCCGGTGATCGGCCACCTGCGCTACCTGCTGGAGTTCATCCGGCCAGAGATGCGCCAGTACTTCATCGAAAGCGACAACGAGGCGGCGCCGTTCTCTCGCCAGCAGCGTTCGCTGGTCTACCAGCGGGCCAAGGGCGCGCCTGACAAGCGGCCTTTCGGCACGCAGAAGGATGTGGGCGAGCAGGGCTACGAGTGGATCAGCCACTCGCTGGTGCCATCTCACATCGAATCGCACGACTTCCGTGTGCGCATCGGCGAGGGCGGCTCGTCCTGCACGCAGCCGTATGACGCGAGCCTGTTCAACATCTCGGCGATGAGCTTCGGGGCGCTTAGCGCCAATGCCATCCTGGCGCTCAACAAGGGCGCGGCCAAGGGCCGTTTTGCGCACGACACGGGCGAGGGCTCGATCAGCCAGTACCACCGGGAGCCGGGCGGTGATCTGATCTGGGAGATCGGTTCGGGCTACTTCGGCTGCCGCGCCGAGAAGGGCGTGTTCGACGAGGCGCGCTTCAAGGCCAACGCGGCCGAGCCCCAGGTCAAGCTGATCGAGATCAAGCTGAGCCAGGGCGCCAAGCCCGGCCACGGCGGCATGCTGCCCGGCCCCAAGGTGACGCCGGAGATCGCGCGGGCGCGGGGTGTGCCCGTGGGCCTGGACTGCATCTCGCCGGCCAGCCACAGCGCCTTCAGCACGCCGTTGGAGATGGCACATTTCATCGAGCGCCTGCGGCAGTTGTCAGGCGGCAAGCCGGTGGGCATCAAGCTGTGCATCGGCCACCCGTGGGAGTGGTTCGCGATGGTCAAGGCCATGCGCCAGACCGGCCTGTGGCCCGATTTCATCGTGGTCGATGGGGCCGAAGGCGGCACGGGTGCGGCCCCGCTGGAGTTCACCGACCACGTGGGCGCGCCGCTGCAGGAAGGCCTGCTGCTGGTGCACAACACGCTGGTGGGCTTGAACGAGCGCCACCGCGTGAAGATCGGCTGCGCCGGCAAGGTGATCAGCGCCTTCGACATCGCGCGGATGATGGCGCTGGGCGCCGACTGGTGCAATTCGGCGCGGGGCTTCATGTTCTCGCTGGGCTGCATCCAGGCGCAGAGCTGCCACACCGGCCACTGCCCCACGGGTGTGACCACGCAGGATCCGATGCGCCAGCGCGCGCTGGTGGTGCCCGACAAGGCCGAGCGTGTCTACCACTACCACGACAACACGCTGTATGCGCTCAAGGAGCTGATCCAGGCGGCGGGGCTCACGCACCCGGGCCAGATCACGCCGGACCACATCGTGCACCGCGTGTCGCGCCATCAGGTGCAGCGCCTGTCGAACCTGTTGCCGTTCTCGCGGCCGGGCCAGTTGCTGGCCGCCGAGCGTGGCGAGGAGCCCTGGCCCCAGGCTGTGTTCGAGCAGTACTGGCAGGGCGCCCAGGCCGACAGCTTCGCGCTGTTCACGCCCTGAGGCGCCCGGCACGCCCCTGGCTGATCAGGCCGCCGGCGGTGCCGTGTCGATGAAGCTCTGGCGCTGCGAGAGCTTGTCGTACAGGCGGCTGAGGTTGGGGTAGTCGCCGCGCCAGTGGATGTGCGGGAAGCGGAAATCCAGGTAGCCCAGGGCGCAGCCCACCGCGATGTCGGCCAGGCTGTGGTACGTGCCGGTGCACCAGGGGCGATCGCCCAGGCCCTGGCTCATGGCCTTGAGGCTGGCCAGCACCTTGGCCATCTGGCGGTCGATCCAGGCCTGGCTGCGCTGGGCCTCGGTGCGCCCGTCGTAGGTGGCCTCAAGGCGCGCCAGGATGGCGGCGTCGAGCAGGCCGTCGGCCAGCGCTTCCCAGGTCTTGACCTCGACGCGCTCGCGCCCGCTCAGCGGGATCAGCTTGCCCACGGGCGAGAGGGTGTCCACGTACTCCACGATCACGCGCGAATCGAACACCGCCTCGCCACCTTCCATCACGAGGCAAGGCACCTTGCCCAGCGGGTTGGCTTCGCTGATGTGCGTGTCCGCAGACCACACGTTCTCGAGGTCGAACTTGTAGTCGAGTTTTTTCTCGGCCAGCACGACACGGACCTTGCGGACATAGGGGCTGGTGAGGGAGCCGATCAGTTTCATGATGTGGAGAAGTTCGAATTGGCGCTGATTTTACAAAATGGGCAGGCCTTGTCGGGGATTCGCGCGCGATCCACCCAATGAGGGGGAGAAACCAGCACCCACAAGCGGAAAGGTCCAGTTACAGTTATCGCCGTTTGATCATGAATGCCAACGCCACCCGTTCCACTGCGCGTGTAGTGCGGCTGGCCGACCTGGACGATCTGCACCGCCCGCCGCCTGTGGTCATGCCGCCGATGAACGAGTTCCACGATGCCGAGCCGGCGCACGCTGGCCGTGCCTCGTCGAACGATTCGTTGGCGCCCCACACGGGCTGGGGCCCGGTGCCGTCCGGCGAGTCGGACCCGTCCCGCGTCATGCACCCCATCGGTTCCACCCTGCCAGGCGCACTGGCCGATCGGGGCGGCATGGCGCATGGCGCCTGGGCGGACGGGGCGCGGGCGCATGCGGTCGTGGGCGAGAGCAGGCTTCAGGAGCCGGACGCCCATTTTCCGACGCGCGACGTGCCTCGTCTGCCGCCAGGGCAAGTGCTCAAGACCGGCATCCATTTCGACGCGAAGCCCGCTGCCTACGCCCGGTTGTGGTGGCGCCACATGGCGCTGATGCTGGTGTCGCTGGGGCTGGCCTGGCCCTGGGTCTACCAGCGGCGTGAGCGTTACTTCCTGCGGCACACGCGGATCGCATCGCACCGGCTGGATTTCCGTCTGCCCGTGAACGCGCTGTGGCCGCGTTACGCGACGATGCTGGCGCTGTGGGCCGGCGTGGCTGGCGCGATGTCGGGCTCGGTGTGGGCCGGGCTGGCCGGCCTGAGCCTGGGCTGCGCCGTCTGGCCGCTGATGGCCTACCTGAAGATCAACCAGCGCGTGGCCAGCCTGACCTGGGCGGGCCGCCGTCTGTGGTTCGATGGCACCTGGCAGGGGATGACGCGTGTGATGCTGGTGCCCGTGGTGCTGGCCGTGGGCGTGATCTGGACGGCCGGCGCGGCATGGCATCTTCACAGCCGATCTTGGGCGATGGGCGCCGCCGTGCTGGCGCTGGCCTGGCTGCTGTGCGCTCCGCGCGCGGTGTGGACCCACTACCGTTACCGGCAGCAGCACTTGCGCCTGGGGCCGCTGCGCCTGCAGTGGAAGGCATCCGCCCTGGACGTGGTCGGGCTTTTCCTGCGCGCCTTGGCAGTGGCCGTGGTGGTGGGCGTGCTCGCTGCCGGAGGCGCTTGCGTGGCCCTGGCGGCCTGGCTGGCCTGGCGTCATGCGCCGGGTGTCGCGTTGCCGCGCGGCGTGCTCGTGGCGGTTCTGCTGCCCGCAGCGCTCCTGACCGCCGTGGTGGTGCGTGCCTATGTGCAGGCCCGCATGGTCAACCTGGTCTGGAACAACACGGGCAATCGCCACCTGCGGTTCCGCGCGCGCTTGCCGGTGGGTGCCTATGTGCGTGAATCCCTGCGACATGCCGTGTGGACCTTGCTCACGCTGGGTGCCCACCATCCCCAGGCGGCCGTGGCCTTGCGTGGCATGCGACTGCGGGCGGTCAAGGTGGCGAGTCGGGTCGATCCGGAGACCCTGCTGGCCTACTGGTCGCGCCGTCAGGGCGAAGCGCCGCCCACGGTGCTGCCCTCCGTGGCGATCAGCACCGTGGAGTCCTCGGCGCAGACCACGCAGCCCTCGGTCGCCCCGCGCCGCGCGCCGCCGGCTTGAGCGGGCTGCACGCAGTTCGTACAATGGCGGGTTGATCTTTTTAGTGCCCGCCGCCATGACGCTCTCTGCCCTGACCGCTCTTTCGCCGCTTGACGGCCGTTACGCCGCCAAGGTGTCGGCCCTGCGCCCCCTGTTGTCCGAATTCGGCCTGATGCACCGCCGCGTGCAGGTCGAGATCGAGTGGTTCATCGCGCTGAGCGACGCAGGCCTGCCTGAGTTTGCCCCGCTGTCGGCTGGCGCACGCCAGACCGCGCGCGCCTTGGTGAGCGGTTTCGCCGAGGCCGATGCCCAGGCCATCAAGGACATCGAGAAGACCACCAACCACGACGTCAAGGCCGTGGAGTACTGGATCAAGTCCAAGTTCGCCGGCCACACCGAACTGGAAAAGGCCGGTGAGTTCGTGCACTTTGCCTGCACCAGCGAAGACATCAATAACACCAGCCATGGCCTGATGCTCAAGGCCGCGCGCGACGAAGTGCTGCTGCCCACTATCGACGGTGTGATCGGCACGCTGCGCACCATGGCGCACGAACTGGCCGCGTTGCCCATGCTCAGCCGCACGCACGGCCAGACCGCCAGCCCCACCACCGTGGGCAAGGAAATCGCCAACGTGGTGGCCCGCCTGGTCAACGCCCGCGAGCGCATCGCCGCCGTGAAGCTGCTGGCCAAGATGAACGGCGCCGTGGGCAACTACAACGCCCACCTGTCGGCCTACCCCGATAAAGACTGGGAAGCCTTCAGCCGGGCCGTGATCGAACAGCAGCTGGGCCTGACCTTCAACCCCTACACGATCCAGATCGAGCCGCACGACTACATGGCCGAGCTGTTCGACGCCGTCACGCGCACGAACACGATCCTGATCGACTGGTCGCGCGACGTGTGGGGCTACATCAGCCTGGGCTACTTCAAGCAGCGCACCAAGGCGGGCGAGATCGGCTCCAGCACGATGCCGCACAAGGTCAACCCCATCGATTTCGAGAACGCCGAAGGCAACCTGGGCCTGGCCAACGCCGTGCTGACGCACCTGAGCCAGAAGCTGCCCATCAGCCGCTGGCAGCGCGACCTGACCGACTCCACCGTGCTGCGCAACATGGGCGTGGCCCTGGGCTATGCCGTGCTGGCCTACGACAGCCTGGCGCGCGGCCTGGGCAAGCTGGAAGTGAACCCGCAGGCCCTGGGCGACGACCTGGACGCGGCGTGGGAAGTGCTGGCCGAGCCCATCCAGACCGTGATGCGCCGCTACGCGCTGCCCAACCCGTACGAGCGCCTGAAGGAGCTGACGCGCGGCAAGGCCATCACGCGTGAATCGATCCAGGCCTTCATCCAGACGCTGGAGCTGCCCGAGGCCGAGAAGCAGCGGCTGCTGGCGATGACGCCGGGCAACTACGTGGGCACGGCCGAATCGCTGGCCAAGCGCATCTGACGCGCCTGTGCCTCTGATCCCTAGACTGAAGAGGCCGCGTCCCTAGCCGTAGGGAGGTGGCCGGCGGGCTGGATTCCTACAGTGTCGACATGTTCATCACATCGACCTGACAGGAGTCCTCCATGCCCCATCTTTCCGCGCCCTCCCTTCGCTTCACCGCCCTGGCCGTGGCGGCCGCAGCGGCCCTGATGGCCCACACGGCCGCGCATGCCGTGGCCTTGACCGAGCCTGTCTCCGCGAATTTCGCGGACACCACCTTGCCCGGCACCACCGTGGCCCTGCGCCCCGAGCTGGCGGGCACGGTGCTCGAGGACGTCATCACGCCCTTCAGCTTCCAGGGCATCACAGGCACCGTGCAGAACCGCGTGGTGCGCGAAGACGCCACGGGCACACTGGATTTCAGCTGGAAGATCAATGTCGACAGCGTGGCCACGGGCACGACCGGTGTGGTGGCCCTGCGCTTGACCGACTTTGGCTACGATGCCATCAAGGATGCCGACTGGCGCATCGATGGCCTGGGCACGGCGGCACCCGGCATCGCGCGCTTGTTCAGCGAAGGTGCGTATGCCACGGGGGCCATCAACTTCCTGTTCGACACCTCGGTGGATGCGGGGGCGCAGTCGCGCTTCTTCTTCCTGCACACCGATGCGACGGCGTACAGCCAGTCCGCGTCCTACGACCTGCTGGGAGGCTCGGCCCAAAGCCTCTCGCCCACGTTCAGCACGTTTGCGCCGGCCGTACCCGAGCCCGGCACCTATGCGCTGGCGCTGTCGGGCCTGCTCGTGGCCGGCATGATGGCCCGCCGCCGCGCGGCCTGAAGATGGCTGAGGGCAGGGGCGCCGGTAAAATGGCGCCATGACCTTCATCGACCAGCTCGCGCAAGCACAGCGCCTCAACGACTCCCTGCTTTGCGTGGGCCTGGACCCGGAGCCCTCCAAGCTGCCGGGCGCCTGGAAGGGCCAGCCCGACCGCATCTACGATTTCTGTGCTGCCATCGTCGACGCCACGAAGGACCTGGTCTGCTCGTTCAAGCCGCAGATCGCCTACTTCGCGGCGCACCGCGCCGAGGACCAGCTCGAGCGCCTGATGGCCCACATCAAGCGCGTGGCGCCGCAGGTGCCCGTGATCCTGGATGCCAAGCGCGGCGACATCGGCAGCACGGCCGAGCAGTACGCGCGCGAGGCCTTCGAGCGCTACCAGGCCGACGCCGTGACGCTGTCGCCCTTCATGGGCTTCGACACGATCGAGCCCTTCCTGCGCTACCCTGGCAAGGGCGTGATCCTGCTGTGCCGCACGTCCAACCCCGGCGGCTCCGATCTGCAGAACCAGCGCCTGGCCGATGTGCCGGGCCAGCCGCGCCTGTACGAGCACGTGGCCGCGCAGGCGCAGGGCCCGTGGAATACCAATGGTCAGATCGGCCTGGTGGTGGGCGCCACCTTCCCGCAGGAGATCGCGCGGGTCCGTGAGCTGGCGCCGACCGTGCCGCTGTTGATTCCCGGTGTGGGTGCGCAGGGCGGCGATGCCGCTGCCACGGTGAAGGCCGGGCTGCGCCTGGATGCCGATGGCGCCGTGACGGGCACCGTCATCGTCAACAGCTCGCGCGCCGTGCTGTACGCCGGTGACGGCCTTGACGACTTCGCCAGCGCGGCTCGCCGCGTGGCGCTGGAAACGCGTCAGACGCTGAACGCGGCGCGCTGATCGATCCCACCCCGACAGGCAGCAGGACTGCCTGATGGTGCCCTCCATCCCAGGAAGTTGCTGTGATGACGAAACACACGGAGCATGTCGAGATCGCCTCCCGCTTCTGCGGGCCGCCCCGTTCGGGCAATGGTGGTTATGTGGCAGGGCGCATCGCGGCGCCCTTGATGGCGGCGGGTGGCTGGGCCACCGTGCGGCTGAAGGCTCCGCCGCCTCTGCAGACGGCCTTGCGCCTGGAATCGGCCGATGGCCAGTCGCAGCTGTTCCATGGCGACACGCTGATCGGCGAAGGCCGCCGCGCCGAGCTGTCGATGGACGTGCCGGCCTGGCCGGGCGTCGAGCAGGCCGAGGCGGCGATGGCCTCCTACCTCGGGTTCAAGGTGCATGCCTTCCCGGGCTGCTTCGTGTGCGGCCCGGACCGTGCCGTGGGTGATGGCCTGCGCATCTTCCCGGGGGCCTTGGATGATGGGCCGGTGCTGGCGTCGAGTTGGCTGCCCGATGCGTCGCTGGCCGATGAACAAGGGCGCGTGCGCCCGGAGTTCGTGTGGGCTGCGCTGGATTGCACAGGTGCTTTCGCCGTGCTGCCCCGGCCCGAAGGACTGACCTGCGTGCTGGGCGAGCTGAGCGCCAGCCTGCCTGGCACGGCGCTGGCCGGCGAGCGCTGCGTGGCCCTGGGCTGGTCGCTGGGAGGCGAAGGCCGCAAGCACCTGGCCGGCTCGACCATCTATGGCGAAGATGGCCGCCTGATCGGCCTGGCCCGCGCGGTGTGGGTGGATGTGCCCCTGAGCCAGTGGGCCTGAGCTGATTGACCGGTCGTTGACGCCGGTGTCCTGCCAGGGCAGGGCCCTCTCGCGGTGCCGCGAAATGGCAAGGCGAGGATGGCCCACAATCGGGCATCCCGACCGATCACCCTCATCATGGCCGAGCCCGCATCCTCCAGCCCCACTCCTTCGCCGGCGCCAGCGGGTGCGCCCTTGTCCCAACTGCGCATCGACCGTGGCCAGGCATCGGCCAGTCGCCGTCGTCGGCCACGCTGGGGCTTGTGGGCGGTCGGCGCGCTCGTGCTGGCGGGTGGCGCGGCCTGGCTGCTGGCGCCGCGTGCCACCGCCGTGCAGACGGCGGCCGTGGTCAGCACGACGCCGTCGCAGCAGTACGTGGACCTGACAGCCTCGGGTTACGTGGTGGCGCAGCGCCGCGCGGCGGTCGCCTCCAAGGCCACCGGCCGCCTGGTGGAGCTGATGGTGCGCGAGGGCTCGCGCGTCAAGAAGAACGAGGTGATCGCCCGTCTGGACGCCAGCGACGTGCAGGCCGCCATTGCCGCCGCCGAGGCCGGAGTGCGCCAGGCCGAGGCGGGCCTGCGCCAGGCCCAGGTCGAAAGCACCAATGCCCAGGCAGAACTCGCGCGCAGCAAGGGCCTGCAGGCGCAGGGCTTCATCTCGCCGCAGGCGGTGGATACGGCGCAGACGCGTGCCAATGCAGCGCAGGCCAGCGTGGCCGCCGCGCAGGCCTCGATCGCGGCCGCGCAGGCGCAGCGCAAGGTGCAGCAGGTCAACCAGGACTTCACCGAGATCCGCGCGCCCTTTGACGGCGTGGTGCTGGTCAAGAACGCCAACGTGGGCGACATCATCACGCCGTTCTCCAATGCGGCCGGCTCGCAGGGCGCGGTGCTGACCATGGCCGACATGGGCACGCTGGAGGTCGAGGCCGATGTGTCCGAGAGCAGCCTGGCCAAGGTGCGCATCGGCCAGCCAGTGGAGATCGTGCTCGATGCCTTGCCCGAGGTGCGTTTCAAGGGCACGGTGGGCGGCATCGTGCCCACGGTGGACCGCGCCAAGGCCACGGTGATGACCAAGATCCGCTTCGACAAGCTGGATGCGCACGTGCTGCCGGAAATGTCGGCCAAGGTGAGCTTCCTGTCCAAGCCCGTGTCGGATGCCGACCAGCAGCCCGTGCTGGGCGTGAACCCGCATGCCGTGGTCGAGCGCGACGGCGGCAAGGCCGTGTGGCGCATCACCAGCAGCGGCCCGGCCGAGGCGCCGGTGATGACGGCATCGCCCGTGGCGGTGAAGGCCGGCCGCACGATCGGTGAGGTGATCGAGATCACCCCCGTCAATGCCAACGCGATCAAGTCCGGCGACAAGGTGGTGCTGGCGCCGCCCGCCAAGCTGCGTGAAGGCGGCACCGTCAAGCAGGCTGAGAAGTGAGCATGGCGGGCGATGCATTGATCCGCATCCGCGGCCTGAGCAAATCCTACCGGCGCGGCGACCAGCACATCCCCGTGCTGGAAGACATCCACCTCGATGTGCAGGCCGGCGAGTTCGTCGCGCTGATGGGCCCCAGCGGCTCGGGCAAGAGCACCTTGCTCAACCTGATCGCCGGCATCGACCAGCCGACCTCGGGCCGCATCGAGATCGGCGGCGTGGACATCGCCACCCTGAACGAAGGCGCGCTGGCCGACTGGCGCGCCAGCCATGTGGGCTTCATCTTCCAGTTCTACAACCTGATGCCCGTGCTCACGGCCTTCGAGAACGTGGAGCTGCCGCTGCTGCTGACGGGGCTGTCGCGCCGCCAGCGTCATGAGCACGTGGCCGCGGCGCTGGACATGGTGCGCCTGAGCGACCGCGTCGATCACTACCCCAACGAGCTGTCAGGTGGACAGCAGCAGCGCGTGGCCATCGCCCGTGCGCTGGTGGCCGACCCGGCGCTGATCGTGGCCGACGAGCCCACGGGCGACCTGGACCGCACGACCGGCCAGGAAGTGCTCAACCTGCTGCAGCAGCTGCAGCGCGATCTGGGCAAGACCATCGTGATGGTCACGCACGATCCGAAAGCCGCCTCGCGTGCCGGCCGCCTGATCCACCTTGAAAAAGGCGTGCTGGTGCCGGACGACGAGATGCCCCAGCAGGGCACGCACTGACCCAGCGCCATGTTCCTGTTCAAGCTGCTGCTGCGCAACGCCTTCAGGCACCGCCTGCGCACCCTGCTGACCATGGTGGGGCTGGTGGTGGCCATCTGCGCCTTCGGGCTGCTGCGCACGGTGGTCGATGCCTGGTACGCGGGTGTGGACGCCTCGTCGAGCGCGCGGCTGGTCACGCGCAGCGCGATCTCTCTCACCTTCCCGCTGCCGCTGAACTACGCCGAGCGCATCCGCGCGGTGGAAGGCGTGAAGGGCATCTCGTGGGCCAACTGGTTTGGCGGCATCTACATCACCGAGCGCAACTTCTTCGCGCAGTTCGCGGTGGAGCCTGAGAGCTACCTCAAGCTCTACCCCGAGTTCCAGCTGACCGACAAAGAGAAGGCCGAGTTCCTGCGGGATCGGCAAGGCTGCGTGGTCGGCCGCAAGCTGGCGGGCAAGTTCGGCTGGAAGGTGGGCGACACGGTGGCCCTGCGCGGCACCATCTACCCCGGTACCTGGAGCTTCACCATCCGCGGCATCTACCAGGGCAAGGACGCCAAGACGGACGAGCAGCAGATGTTCATCCACTGGAAGCGCCTGTCAGAAGCCGTGCGCGTGACGGGCGCCAAGAGCAGCGCCGACTACGTGGGCGTGTACGTGGTCGGCCTGCACAACCCCGACGACGCGCCGCAGGTGTCGCGCCGCATCGATGCCCTGTTCCAGAACTCGCTGGCCGAGACGTTGACCGAAACCGAGAAGGCCTTCCAGCTCAGCTTCGTGTCGATGAGCGAGGCGATATTGCTGGCCGTGCAGGCCGTGAGCTTCATCATCATCCTGATCATCATGGCCGTGATGGCCAACACGATGACGATGACCGCGCGCGAGCGCTTGGCCGAGTACGCCACGCTCAAGGCGCTGGGCTTCAGCCCGGGCTTCGTGGTGCGGCTGCTGTTCGGCGAAAGCCTCTTGATCGCGCTGATCGGCGGCGGGCTGGGCGTGGCTGCCACCTTCCCCGTGGCCAAGGCCTTCGTGGGCGCGGTGGGCACGCTGTTTCCCGTGTTCAACATTTCACCTACGACGCTGGCGCTGCAGGTATTGGCCTGCATCGTGGTGGGCGTGGTGGCGGCGGCATGGCCGGCCTGGAAGATGTCACGCATCGACATCGTGCAGGGCCTGAGGCACGTGGCATGAAGGGCGGCGCATGAGGGCCTTGCCCTGGAGCTACATCGCGCGCAACCTGTGGGTGCGGCGCGTGACCACGCTGCTCACGGCCGGCGGCATGGCGCTGGTGGTCTACGTGTTCGCCACCGTGCTGATGATGAGCGAGGGCATCCGCGCCACGCTGGTGGCCACGGGCCAGCCGGACAACGTGATGGTGCTGCGCAAGGGCGCGGGCGCGGAGATCAACTCGCTGATCTCGCGTGACCAGGCCGCGGTGATCGAAAGCCTGCCCGGCATCGCCACCGATGGCGACGGGCGCCGCCTGGTGTCGCGCGAGCCGGTGGTGCTCAATACGCTGCCCAAGCGCGGCTCAGGCAAGCCCAGCAACGTGACGGTGCGCGGCACCTCGCTGGCCGGGTTGGCGCTGCGGCCGCAGGTGCGCTTCATCGAAGGGCGCATGTTCCGCCCCGGCACCAGCGAGATCGTGGCGGGGCGCGCCGTGGCCTCGGGCTTCGCCAACGCGGGCCTGGGCGAAACCTTGCGTTTCGCCGGCCGCGACTGGACGGTGGTCGGCGTGTTCGATGCCGGCGGCAGTGGCTTCGATTCGGAGATCTGGGGCGATGCCGACCAGATGATGCAGGCCTTCCGCCGGCAGGTGTTCTCCAGCATGGTGTTCCGGCTGGCCGATGTGTCGAGCCTGGATCGCCTCAAAACCCAGATCGAGAAAGATCCGCGCCTCACGCTGGAGGCCAAGCCCGAGCGCCAGTTCTACGCCGAGCAATCCGAGGCGCTGGCCACCTTCATCCGCATCCTGGGCTTGGCGCTGTCCATCATCTTCTCGATCGGCGCCATCGTCGGCGCGATGATCACGATGTTCGCCTCGGTGGCCTCGCGCGTGGGCGAGATCGGCACCTTGCGCGCTTTGGGATTCAGGCGCGGCGCAGTGCTGGCGGGCTTCATGGCCGAGTCGCTGCTGCTGTCGCTGGTGGGCGGCGTGATGGGGCTGGCCGCGGCCTCGCTGATGCAGACGGTGAACATCTCCACCGTGAACTTCCAGACCTTCTCAGAGCTGGCCTTCCGGTTCAAGCTCACGCCGGCCATCGTCGCGCAGACGCTGGTGTTCTCGCTGGTGATGGGGCTGCTGGGTGGTTTCGTGCCGGCCTGGCGTGCGGCACGGCTCAAGATCGTGGATTGCCTGCGCGAAGCCTGAACGCGCTTTCTCGCCTCGGCACTTTGTGCCATGCTGGCACCATTCACGAAAATGATCAGGAGCCGCTGTGTTCACTTCGCCACGCAGCCGGGTTGGCAAGCTGTTGCTGAGAGCAAGGTCGCAAGGCAGCGCGCCCAAGACGAACCGTACCCATCATTGCCAGGCAGTGGCAAGAAGGCCAAGGAAACCAAGAAGCGCACGGTCACGGTTTACCGCG
>DXIO01000114.1 GCA_019112875.1 Candidatus Aquabacterium excrementipullorum | reverse complement strand
CAGCATCAGATCGTGGCCGGGGTGTCGTGGCAGAAGCAGAAAAGTGATGGCTCCGACTACATCGCCGTCGATGCAGGCACGGGCAATCTGTACGTCCCCAATACCAACAGCTACTACAGCGTCGGCAGCTTCGACAGCCTGAACCTGACCCGCAGCACGGAGGTCGAACAGAAGGCGCTGTACGTCAGCGACACCGTGGCCTTCAACGAGCAATGGTCGGTGCTGGCCGGGCTGCGCACCACCCGCTACGACCAGCAAGGCGCCACCACGGACAGCCACTACGAGAAGTCGGGCGTGCTGACGCCTTCGCTGGCCGTGATGTACCGTTTCGTGCCGGGCGCCATGGCGTATGCCAGCTATGTGGAGTCGCTGGAGGCGGGGTCGATCGTCGCCTCGACCTACGACAACCGTGGTGAGCTGCTGGATCCGCTCAAGAGCAGGCAGATCGAGCTGGGGTTGAAGACGGAGCGGCAGGATTGGTCTGCCACCGCAGCGCTGTTCCGCATCGAGAAGAAGGCCGAATACGCCCGCGACAATGTGCTGGTCCAGGACGGCCAGTCGAACTACCAGGGGCTGGAGCTGGGCGCTGCAGCGCGCCTGGGTGCCGGCTGGAGCCTGGGCGGCAACCTGATGCTGCTGGACACCGAGTACAGCAAGGGCTCGGACAACATCGGCAACCGCGTCTCTGGCGCCCCCCGGTTCGTGGCCACGGCCCAACTGGGCTACAAGGTGCCGTCCGTGACGGGCCTGCAGCTCAATGCCGGCGCCAAGTACACCGGCAACACCATGCTGCGCCCCGACAACTCGATCGACCTGGGGGGCTACACGCTGCTCGGCGTGGGCGCCACGTACGACACCACGCTCGCTGGCTACGACACCACCTGGCGCCTGAACGTCCAGAACCTGACGAACAAGACCTACTGGATGTACCAGTACGACGACTACATCAAGGCCGGTGACCCGCGCACCTTCAACCTGAGCGCGACGCTGCGGTTCTGACGCGGGGGCTTCGACAGCCCCTGTCCGATCTTCCCGTCCGCCATTGGGCCTATGCACCGGGCAGGGCCTCGCGGGTACGGGTGTCAAAGGCTGTCACTAGATTCCAGAAGGATTTTTCGTCCTTCTGGAGCGCACATGCCTTTCATCACCGCATCCCGTCCCGGTGCACGCGCCGGCTGGCTCGGCCGTTGCGCGGCCGCCCTGGCGCTGAGCGCCAGCCTCTCCCCCGCCTTCGCTGCCGATACGTGGTCACTCGTCGGCACCGACAACTTCTACCTGCACAACCCGCCCGGCTCTTTCACCGGCGTGTACCGCACGCAGGGCATGGCCTCGTCCGGCGACAACTGGATCTTCTCGTGGCAATACGGCCTGGAGATCACCGACGGCGGCTTCAACACACTGCAGCGCAGCGGCTCGCTCTCGCTGAGCACGGGCATCACGCCCGGCATCCCATCGTCGCTGCTGGCCCAGGGCCTGGACCACATCGGCGACATCGATGTCCACAACGGCATCATCTACGCCTCGCTGGACAGCACCAACGGCTACAAGCAGCCCCATGTGGCGCTGTTCAACGCCTCGGACCTGAGCTACACGGGCACCAGCTATGCGCTAACCGGCGCGGCCTCCAATCCCAGCAACGACATCGCCAGTTGGGTGGCGGTGGATGCCGCACGTGGCGTGGGCTACGGCAAGGAATGGGCCAATGGCAACACCATCAACGTCTACAACCTTGATGACTGGAGCTTCAGCCACACGATCACGCTGAGCGAATCGCTCAAGCGCATCCAAGGCGCCAAGGTGGTGGGCGACTGGATCTACCTCGCTTCCGACAACGATACCCAGTCCATCTACCGCGCCAATCTGACCAATGGCCTGGTGGAAGAAGTGCTGCGCCTGCCGCAGCCTTCGGGTGACCTGGAGATGGAAGGCCTGGCGCTGCGCCTGCAAGCCAATGGCACGCTGGACATGTACATCGAGCAGATCGTCGATCCAAACCACAGCGACCAGTCGCTCACCGACACGGATCTGCACGTGGCGCTGTACCACTACCAGTTGGCGGCCACCGTGCCGGAACCCTCGGCCGCGCTGATGCTGGCGTGCGGTCTGGTGGTGCTTGGCCTGGTGCGTCGCCGCACCGTGCGCTGAGCATCCCGGCCTGTCCGCATATCCATCTTCGAAAACATCGCTTGGCCCCGGCGACGCGGCTTCCTACAGTGCAGCCACCGTCTATTCAGGAGGCATTCATGCACCGTTCGATCCGCGTCGCCAGCCGTACCCTGGCCACCTTCGTGGCCCTTCCCCTGACCTTGTCCGCCGTGGCCCTGGCCGCGCAGGCCGCCTCGCTGGAGACGGCCGCGCAGTCGCTGGGCGTGGCGCAAGTGCAGTCGCTGGAGTTCTCGGGCAACGGCCGCTGGTTCCAGTTCGGCCAGGCGCCAGCGCCCGAACTGCCCTGGCCGCAGTTCGACGTGAGCCGCTACGTGGCCAGCGTCGACTACGCCAGCGCCGCGGCGCGCGTGCAGATCAACCGCCTGCAGACGATCGAGCCGAACCGCGTTCGCCCTGCCCCGGTCGAGCAGAAGGTCGACCAGTACGTGAGCGGCACCACCGCCTGGAACGTGGGCGTGGCCCCGGCCGCCGCCAATGCGACGCCGCAGCCGGCCGCGGTCGAAGAGCGCGTCGCGGAGATCTGGTCCACGCCCCAAGGCTTCCTGAAGGCCGCGCTGGCCCACAAGGCCACGTCCAAGCCGGCCAACGGCGGCGTGGAGGTGAGCTTCA
The DNA here is from genome assembly GCA_019112875.1 of Candidatus Aquabacterium excrementipullorum. Lineage (GTDB taxonomy): Bacteria > Pseudomonadota > Gammaproteobacteria > Burkholderiales > Burkholderiaceae_C > Aquabacterium > Aquabacterium excrementipullorum. Next base: position 17,403 of record DXIO01000114.1, on the reverse strand, counting down.
ATGCCGGCAAGTACCGCTACGTGGGCTGGATCAACGCACAGGACCGTGTCGAGCGCGTGCGCACCTGGATCGACAACCCTATCCTGGGCGACACCCTGGTCGAGACCCGCTTCGAGGGCTACAAGGATTTCAACGGCGTGGCCTTCCCCGCCCGCATCACACGCAGCCTGGGTGGCCACCCCGTGCTGGACATCAACGTGGCCGAGGTGAAGGCCAACGGCGTGGCCGCCATCAAGGCCCCTGACAACGTGGGCGCGGCCCCGGCCATCACCGTGGCCGTGAGCAAGCTGGCCGACGGCGTGTTCTACCTGACCGGTGGCACGCACCACAGCGTGGCCATCGAGCAGAAGGACCACGTGGTGCTGGTGGAGGCTCCGCAGAGCGAAGCCCGCGCCCAGGCCGTGGTCGACAAGGTCAAGGAGACCATCCCGGGCAAGCCCATCAAGTACCTGATCAACTCGCACGCCCATTTCGACCATTCGGGCGGCGTGCGCACGCTGGTGGCCGAAGGCGCGACCATCGTCACGCACCAGGGCAACGTCGATTACTACAAGAAGGCCTGGGCCGCACCGCGTACGCTCAACAAGGACCGCCTGGCGCAGGCGCCCAAGGCCGCCAAGTTCGAAAGCTTCAGCAGCAAGCACGTGCTCAGTGACGGCAAGCGCCAGATCGAGGTCTATCCGATCGCCGGCAACACGCACAACGATGCCTTCGCGCTGATCTACCTGCCGGCCGAGAAGATCCTGATCGAAGGTGATGCCTACACGCCGCTGGCCGCCAACGCCAAGCCGCCGGCCACGCCCAATCCTTACGCGGTGAACCTGCAGCAGAACATCGAGACACTCAAGCTCGATGTGGACCAGATCGCGGCCCTGCACGGCCCCGGCGTGGTCAAGCTGGCCGATCTGAAGGCCTACAACACCCCGGCGGCGGTGGTCGGCAGCCGCTGATCGTCAGTTGCGGGTCAGCAGCACCGGGCTCGGCGTGGCCGTGAAGGGCGACGGGATCGCCGATCGGGTCCCGTCGAGCCGGTTGACATAGCTGACGTAGTCGGTGCCCGTCGGCGGCGCATAGCCGTAGTTGCCACGCGGGTTCCAGACCAGGTACTGCTTGGCGGAGCCGGTGCCCCGATTGAGCACGATGGTCCAGGTGCCATACGAGTCCACGCTGCGGCTTTCCATCTGGGCACCTGTCAGCCACTTGGCCACCTGCTCGTACGCCTTGCCCGCCACGCCTTCGACATAGACGTTGCTGCCCTGGACGGACTCGTAGGCGCCGGCCACCCAGTCGCCCCGGTGGTCCCATGAGTAGAAGAAGTTCCTGTCGATGCCGCCGAACGCCCAGCCCATGATCAGGTTGCGCGCCAGGACGGGAGCCGCCGCCACGTCGTTGCGCGCACCGGTGGCCGACTTGGCCTGGTAGCCGCCTTCCGTGTTCCACACGGGCTTGGCCTGCTGGTTGTAGCGGGTGAGCACCACCTTGGTGTTGCGGACCAGGTGCTCCTTGTAATACATGGCCTCGGCCGACTCCGGGTCTCCCTGCTTCTTGAACAGCGACACGGTGGCATCGAGCAGGTTGCCACCGAAGTCGTCGTAGGCATGCAGGGACACGATGTCCATGTAGGCCCCGCCACCGGCCTGCAGGTAGCGCTCCAGGAAACCGTTGTCATAGGCGTCGAAACTGGGGCTGAGCACCTTGTTGTCGGCATCGGCGTTTTTCAGGATGGGATAGGCCAGTTGCGCCAGCCTCACCAGCCGCGATACATCGGCGCGGAAAGCCGCATTCTGGTAGGGCTCGTTCCAGATCTCCCAATGCTTGACCTTGCCCTTGGCACGCTGGGCAACGGCAGTGACCCACGTGACCCACACGGCTTCGCTGACGGGCGGCGCGCTGGAGCCCGCGCCATACAGGCTCGATCCGACGAGCAGGCCGCGAGGGTCCGAACTGGCCCAGTTGGGGATGTTGCCGCCCAGCACCACCACGGGCTCGGCCCCATTTGCGATGGCCGCATTCAGGCGGGCATCGAACTCGGCCCAGTCGGGGGTGCCGCCCTGAGCCGGGTTGATGGGGTAGATGTCGGCCCACTGAGCGCCGTCGGTATCCCATAGGCGGTAGGAGCCGATGGTGCCCCCCATCGTCGGCCAGGTGGGATCCCGGTGGATGTGCATGCCGAAGTAGGTCTTGGGCACCACGTCAGTGCGCAGGGTCTCGGCGGTGGTGTCGGTCACGGCTGTCACGCTCGCGTCATCCACCCAGAGCTTGCCGGATTGCTGCAGCAGCACGAACAGCCCGCCCGGCACCATGCTCGGCACCGCAGGCCCGTAGGCATCGAAGGTGAACTGCTGCCAGGCCGTCGTCACCTTCGCCATCAGGCTGCCATAGTTGGTGTAGGGCGAGTCCAGGGGCCGCAGCTGCAGCTGGACCACCATCGGCTGGTTGGCCCGCAACCAGATGGACGCGGTGTACTTCTTGTTCCGGTTCAGGGCCACGGGCGTCCAGAACTGCCCGGCGCCAGCGCTCGACTCCACCGACTGGCTGAACAGGCCGCTGTGCGGATTGATCGGATCGAGCGCATAGACCAGCGAAGAGTTGCTGGTGATCCAGCATGAGTTCTCGCCCCACTGGTTGTCGAGCTGGCCGGACACGGCCACGGTGCCCAGCCGGCAGGACACGCCGCTGCCGCCCGTTTCGAAACCAGGACTGCTGAGCAACTGCTGTGCCGATGCGCCCACAGAGAGCAGCTGCAGAGCAAGGGCCAGCGCCATGCCGGATTTGCCGTGAAGCTTCATGGTATCCCCTAAGAAATGCGAAAAAATGAGATCAGAATGACGCGCGCTGACCGCTCGCTCCGGCGAGGGACACGCCGGGTGCTCTTGATGGCACTCGTGAAACGCCTGACCTGTATCGCCAACCATATAGGCTGAATGAAATGGTGCTGAAGCGTCAAGCACGTGCATACCATGATCGACAAGCGCGATGCGGGATCATGCCGGCCGGCAAACGGCGTGCGTGGGCCGCTGTCACAACACCTCGGGCTCGAACGTATAAGGGGCACCATGGATGACAAGACCCTGATTTTCGACCGCCTGCGCCCTCGCCTGCAGGGCATTGCCTACCGCATGCTGGGCTCGCTGGCCGAGGCCGAGGAAGTGGTGCAGGACACCTGGCTGCGCTGGCACGACGCGCTGGCCATGGCCCCGCAGCACGGCGAGGCCTGGCTGGTGACAGTGGCCACGCGCCTGGCCATCGACCGCCTTCGCGCGCTCAAGGTGCAGCGTGCGCACTACAGCGGCTTCTGGCTGCCTGAACCGCAGTTGATGGCGCCGCCCAGCACACCGGAACAGGTGCTCGAACGTGCCGACGATGTGTCGGTGGCTTTTCTGCGCTTGCTCGAGCGCCTCGCCCCAGAGGCCCGGGCGGCCTTCCTGTTGCGCGAGGTCTTCGATGCCGACTACGCCGACCTCGCCGAGATGCTGGGCAAGAGCGAAGCAGCCTGCCGCCAGCTGGTGAGCCGTGCGAAGACGCAGCTGAAGGAGGATCGCCCGCGCTATGTGGTCACGCACGAGGTGCACCACCGCCTGCTCAGCGATTTCGCCCAGGCCATGTCGCGAGGTGACTTCGCCAGCCTGCGATCGCTGCTGGCCGACGAGGCCCAGCTGATCGGTGACGGCGGTGGTCGAGTACCGAGCTTTCCTTTCCCGCTGCTCGGTGCCCAGCGCATCGCGCAGCTGTTCTACGCGGCCGTGCGCAGGCACGGCGCGAACGTGCGCGTGGAGGTGGCTGGCCTCAACGGCCATTGGGGCCTGCTTCGCTTCATCGACGGGCAACTGGAATCGGCCCAGGCCTGTGAAACCGATGGCCAGCGCATCACGCGCATCCTGGTGCAGCGCAATCCCGAGAAGCTGGCCCGGCTGTCGGCGGCACTGGGGCACTGAGCGGGGTCGCACACGCCAACGCGCACGCGTGTCACAACACAGCGGGGCTGCACGTATAGAGGGCATGAACCGTCCTTTGATGCACCGCAGCCATGGCCCGCCGCCCTGGGCCTCGCTGCCGCCGTCACCGGCCGCGCCGGGCTCCGCCCTGGCCCGTGCGGATGAGGCCACGGCCGCCCTGCTCTTCCTGCTGGCGCAGCGCCCGCCTCAAGAGCGCTCGGCCTACCTGCTGGGCGGCCTGCTGTCCCTGGATGCCCAGGCCCTCTCACGGCTGATGGGCTGGACACCCGTCCAATGCTCGGCGCTCGCCTCGCGGGCCCGCGCCGCCCTGCTTTTCAACCACCCGCTTCATCACCCCTGGAAAGGAAGCACCATGAGCCAACGTCTGAACTACATGCAGCAATCGCCCGAACTCTTCAAGAAGCTGATCGAGTTCAGCACCCTGGTCAAGAACAGCGGGCTGGACGAGGCCCTGCACGACCTGGTGAACATCCGCGCCTCGCAGCTCAATGGCTGCGCCTTCTGTTTGGACATGCACATCAAGCAGGCCCGCATCCGCGGAGAACGCGAGCTGCGCCTGCATCACATCGCCATCTGGCGCGAATCGGCGCTGTTCGAGCCTCGTGAGCGTGCCGCGCTGGCCTGGACCGAGGTGCTCACACGCATCCCCGAGCAGGGCGTGAGCGATGCAGACTACGCCGCGGCACTGGCCCAGTTCAGCGAGAAGGAGCTGTCCACCCTGACCTTCCACGTGATGGCCATCAACGCCTGGAACCGCGCCAACGTGGCATTCCAGACGCCCCCTGGCGTTCATGACAAGGCCTTCGGACTGGACAAGGCCGGCCTGGCGTGAGCCCATCGAGGGCCGGCATCCGACGTGCACGCGGTCATACGTCAATCGACGTATTGCCGCTGCCGCCCCTGCCGCCGATCCTCGGGCCCATGGAGAGCCGAAGGAGACAGGCCGTGCCCCACGACGACACGAGGGCCCGCGACGACGACGACGATGCCGTCGGCGTCGCTGTCGTGAACTACCGCATGCCGCGGCTGCGCACCCACGCCGAGGTGCTGGCCAACGCCCACAAGATCCGCCAGATGATCGAGGGGCTGAAGCTGGGACTGCCCGGGCTGGACCTGGTGATCTTTCCCGCCTACAGCACCCACGGGCTGCTGCACGATGGCGGCGAGGCCGCCCGGCACCTCGACCGCGGCATCCCTGGCGACGAGAGCGCCGTGCTGGCCCGCGCCTGCCGCAACGCGCAGGTATGGGGCGTGTTCTCCCTGACGGCCACCCGCCCCGCAGCGGGGCCTGGGCAAGTCCCCGGCAACACGCTGATCCTCATGAACACGCAAGGCGAGATCATGCAGACCCACCCTGCAGGCCACGAAGACGCCTCGCCGGTGGTGATCGGCCCCAAAGGCATGAGCATCACGCTGGCACCCGAGCGAGCCTTCGGCACCGCGGAGCTGATCGTGGATTGCCCTGTCGGCACGGGACACAAGCACGCCCCGCAGGCCCTGGCCAGGGCGCATCACAGCTACGTGGCCGTGGCCAACGCATCCGGCTTCGATGGGGTGCGCTGCCACTTCGGACGCTCCACCGTGGTCGGCTTCGATGGCCACACCCTGGGCGAGTGCGGCGAAGAAGACTACGGCATCCAGTTCGTGCAGCTCAGCAAGCGGCTGATCCGCCAGGCGAGGGGCCAGCCAGCAGAGACGCTCACCAGCGCGAGCTGTGATCCTCGGTCACGCCCAGCAGGTCGTGCACCGGCCGTGGGGCCGCCCCCGGCGACGGTCTGACATGGCCACTGAAGGTGCCCACGGGCTGCACATAGCGGCTGGCCACCAGGCCGAGGTTGCGGCGCTCGCCACGGGCACCTTCGGGCTGGAAGTCCAGGTCGAGCAGGCCATCATCGGTACGCACCCGCCACGGTGACAGCGGATCGGCGGCATCGAAATCGAAACGCGCCGCGCCCAGCGGAATCAGTTGCCCATCGAGCCACAGGGCGTTTTCATGCGCACCGAAATACCCGGCCTGCAGGTTGAACCCGAGACCAGGCCGGTGCGCACAGGCCCATTGCCAGGCCGTGCGATGCGCCAGCAAGCCATGGGAGCTGTCCAGGCTGGCCACGGCACCGTCCAGCGCGAAACGCTGCCCGGCCGCGCGCGCCCATCCGTGCACAGGCAAGGCCGCCGTCTTCTGGGTGGCATGCGCCAGGCCGCTGCCCGCCTCACCGATCGGCCCCACGGCCAGCAGCAGCGGCGGCGCATCGGCGAGCGACACGCTGGCCTGCACCTCCAGCGTGGGCACCCGCACGGACACGGTCAGGCTGTCGGACGCCGCCTCGTGCTGCCACTGCAGGTGCGCGCCCAGAGCCTTGAAGTTCGCCCACGCACCCGCCACGGGTGACGCGGACACCCCGCCGGACAGGCCCTTGAGGCCATCCTTCGACCAGTCGGCGCGCAACCGCCGCTGCTGGCGGTCGAACAGGTAGGCGAAGGCCGTGCACCCCCAGCCCAGGTCCACGATGGCCAGGCCGATGAACAGGTCTGCGGAGCCGATGCCCAGGTACTGCCAGCGCTTGTGGCGCAAGGTGTGCCACCAGAAGGGGCGCGCCCGTGCTGCGGCCAGGCCATGCCAGTCCAGCTGACCGACGCGCCCCTGGTAGCGCCCCGTGGCGGGCGTGCCGTCGTCCTTCAGCACCGAGGCGGGCGCGAGGGGCAAGGGACTCATGGCGGACTCCGGGTCTCGGCCAGGGCCTGCTTGCGCCATTGCGCCGGGGCCTTGCCCGTCCATTGCCGGAAGGCCCGTGTGAAAGCGCTCTGCTCCGAAAAGCCCAGCAGCAGCGCGATCTCGGCCAGGTCCAGGCCGGGTTGACGCATGTAGGCCTCGGCCAGGTGCTGCCGGGTGTCGTCGAGCAGGCGCTGGAAACCCAGGCCCTGCTCGGCCAGTCGGCGCTGCAGACTGCGTGGGCTGAGGTGATGCGCCCGGGCCAGATCGGCCAGCGCGGGACGGCCTTCACGGATCAACACCACCAGCGTGCGCCGCCAGGCCTCCACCTCCGCCGGCACCGAGGCCACGCGGGCCAGCAGGGCCTCGGCCTGCTGGTCCATCAGCGCCAGCAGGGCCGGATCCGATTTGCGCAAGGGCAAGGCCAGGTGCTCGGCAGACAGCACCAGCCGCGTCACCGGCGCACCGAAACGCACCACCCCACCGAAGAAATCCTCATAGGGCTGGACATCGTCGGGCTTCGGGTTGACGAAGCTGACCTCTTCCACGGGCCAGTAGCGGCCCGTCATGTCACGGGCCAGCTGCACCAGCGAAGCGATGGCGGTCTCGTCGACCAGCGCTCCTGGCTTGCCACGCGACACGCCCCATTCGATGCTGATGCCATCGGACAGATGGCGGATCACCGCCGGGTTCACGTCATAGACCGAGGCGTGATACCGCTCCAGTCTCAACAGGGCTTCGCCCAGCGTGGCGCAGGCCAGCGCGGCATAGCCCACCACGCCGAAGTGCCGCGCACTGATGCCCGCTGCGATGCGCAGCCCCAGGGCGGGTCGCGCCTCCAGCGCCTGCACGCGCGCGAGCATGGCCTGCCATGCGGGCAGGGCCACGAAATGCTGGTCTGAGGAGGGAAGCGGCCCTAGCAGGCGCTCGGCATCGATGTCCTGGGCCTGCAGGTGGTCGTACAACAGGCGGACGTAGGTGGCGGCGACGCGGGACACGGGCTCGGCCATGGGCTTGACGCTCAGTCTGGGGTGACAACGGGACGCGAAGCATGATGACCTGTGTGAGGTTCCATGACCATCAGGAGTTTTCGCGGGGGTGTTGCCTGTACATTGGCGCGATACGTCAAGAATTCGGCGGCCGCCGTCAAGCCACCGCCCTGCCGTCGGCGCACCATCTGCCCATGGATGCCGCTTCCCTGCACACCGTGCCACCCACTCTGCTGCTCAGCCACTGGCTGCCAGACAACATCCTGCACAGCCTGCCACTGTGGCTGGCCCACCTGGACCTGCGGGATGCACTGCTGCTTCTGCTGACCCCCTTGTTCGTGCTGGTGGTGGGCCTGGAATGGTGGCGATTTCACAAAGTGAGAAACGCCAAGGTCTATGACCTGCGCGATTCGCTGGCCAGCATGAACCTGGGCGGGGCCTACACACTGCTGGATGTCGTCATCGTGGTGTTCGCCGTGATCCCCGCGATGGACTGGGTCTACCGCCACCGCTGGACGACGATCGAACTCACCCCGTGGACCTTCGCCGGCCTCTACCTGGGCGTGGAGTTCTGCTACTACTGGTTCCACCGCGCCAGCCACCGCATCCGCTGGTTCTGGTGTGCGCACGTGGTGCACCACGGTTCCGAGCACATGAACTTCACCACCGCCATGCGCCAGAGCTGGCTCTACAGCTTCGCCGGCAACTGGCTGTTCTACACACCCATGGTGTGGCTGGGCTTCGAGCCGCGCTGGGTGCTGTGCGCCCTGTCATTGAACCTGGCCTACCAGTTCTTCGTGCACACGCAATGGGTGGGCAAGCTGCCCCGGCCCATCGAGTTCATCTTCAACACGCCCTCGCACCACCGCGCCCACCACGGCCGCAACCCCGTCTACATCGACCGCAACTACGGCGGCACCTTCATCGTGTTCGACCGCCTGTTCGGCACCTTCGTCGAAGAGAACGAGCCCGTCGACTACGGCCTGGTGCGCCAGCCCAAGAGCAGCAACGCCCTGTGGCTGACCGTGCACGAATGGGTCGACATGGTGCGCGACATGGCCCGTCCCGGACCCTGGCACCAGCGCCTCAAGCACTTGTGGGCCCCCCCGGAATGGGAGCGCGAGCCCCCCACGGGCCCCGGCACGCGGGATAATCCCGCCCATGCATCCCCAAGCCCTTCTCGACCTGACCGGCGGCCTGCTGCGTGAGGTCCTCAAGCTGGACGCCCCGGCCGACAGCATCGTTTCCTACTTTTTCCGCAAGCACAAGGCCCTGGGCCAGCGCGAGCGCCACGCCCTGGCCGAGACGGCCTACGCCGTGCTGCGCCAGAAGCTGCTCTACCAGCACCTGGCCCAATCCGGCCATGGCCCGATGGACCGGCGCCTGACGCTGCTGGGCTGGCAAGGCCTGCCGCATGTGCTCAAGCTGGGCGCCACGGTGGACGAACTGGCCTGGCTGGAGCGCGTCGAGAAGATCGACCGCACCACCCTGCAGGACAAGCTGCGCCACAACCTGCCCGACTGGATCGCCAACCGCCTGCGCGAGCAGTTCGGCACCGACGAGGAAGGCACCGCCCAGTTCTGGGCCCTGATCGACACCATGTCCGCCGGTGCGCCGCTGGACCTGCGCGTCAACGCCGTCAAGGCCAAGCGCGAAGCCGTGCTGGCGGCGCTGGCCGAGGCCGGCATCGAGGCGCGTGTCACACCGTTTTCGCCCTGGGGCATCCGCATCGACGGCAAGCCCGCGCTGCAGAAGCTGCCGCTGTACACCGGTGGCGATGTCGAGGTGCAAGATGAAGGCAGCCAACTGCTGACCCTGCTCACCGGTGCCAAGCGCGGCGAGATGGTGGTCGATTTCTGCGCCGGTGCCGGCGGCAAGACGCTTGCCCTGGGCGCGATGATGCGCAACACCGGCCGCCTGTATGCCTTCGACGTGTCCGGCCACCGCCTGGAAGCGCTCAAGCCGCGACTGGCCCGCAGCGGCCTGTCGAACGTGTACTCCACCCAGATCGCCCACGAGCGCGACGAGCGCATCAAGCGCCTGTCCGGCAAGATCGACCGCGTGCTGGTCGATGCGCCCTGCTCCGGTCTGGGCACCCTGCGCCGCAACCCCGACCTGAAGTGGCGCCAGAGCCCCAAGGCCATCGAAGAGTTGCAGGCCAAGCAGCAGGCCATCCTGGCCAGCGCCCAACGCCTGCTCAAGCCGGGCGGCCGCCTGGTCTATGCCACCTGCAGCCTGCTGACCGACGAAAACGAGAAGATCGCCGCCGCCTTCAGCGAGCAGTTCCCTGACTTGGTACCGGTGGACGCCAAAGCGGTGCTGGAGCAAGCCGGCGTGCAGAACGCGGGCGATCTCACCACCCCGCTGGGCCATCTGCGCCTGTGGCCCAACCGCCACCAAACCGACGGCTTCTACGCCGCTGCCTGGGAAAAGAAGGACTGACACCTCAGCGCTTTCAAGGCCCCAAAGAAAAAGCCCGGTGCCAATGGCCCGGGCTTTTTCGCAGCTGCGCTGATCAGACGGTCAGAACAGGCTTTCCTTCACATAAACCACGTCGTCCTTCTGGAGCGTGTCGTTCATGCCGGGCTGGATCACCTTCATCGAACCATCAGGCTGGCGGCGGTTCACCTTGATGCCCTTTTCGGTACCGCGCAAGGTCAGGCCGCTGGCAGCCGCCAGAGCCTGCATCACGGTCATGTCGCGCTCCAGGCGGATGGGGCCAGGGCGCTGCACTTCACCGTAGATGTAGATCTGGGGCACGCGGTCCACGTACACCGTGTCGCCGTTCTGCAGGAGGATGTCCTCGGCGGGGTTGGTGGCGGCGAACACCAGCGGGAAGTCGATCTCGCGGCGGAAGGGCTGGCCGTTGCGCGTGCCGGTCACGATCACGGTGTCGGAACCGGAGCCGATCATGATGCCGCCGGCATAGGCCAGGGCTTCGCTCAGGCGCGTGTTCGTGGTATCCAGCGGGTAGCGGCTGGGACGGTTGACCGCGCCCAGCACGGACACCTGGTTGCCCTTGACCAGGGTCACCAGGATGGACACTTGCGGCTGTTTCAGAAAATTACCGTCGCGCAGGCCCGCGGCGATCTTCTTTTCAGCGTCGGCCACGGACAGGCCGCCCAGCTTCACGGTGCCCAGCAGTGGGTAGGAGATCACACCGCTTTCGGAAATGCGGGTCTCCAGGGTGAGGTCCTGGTTCTGGTAGACCGACACCTTGATGATGTCACCCACGCCCAGGACATAGTCCCCCTGGGGAGCCGCCTGCACTTGCAGGGTCGCCATCAGCATCCAGGCCATCAGGGCCCGAACCACATTGCGCATCCACTTCATAACGAAAGATCCTCGCATCTAAAAACTGTTGATCTCCGCCCGGGGCATCCCGTGCGGCCGGTCTGTCGAATGGCAATGTACCACCGGCCCATGTCCATGCTGGGGCCACTGAGGCGCCCACGCCACCCCTGGATCAGGCGGGCGCGAGGGCCTCGGCACTGCGTGCCAGGTAGGGTGCCACCTGCGCCGCCGGGATCGGGCGGGACACCAGGTAGCCCTGCACGTCGTCGCAGCCCAGGGCGCGCAGCATGACCATCTGCTCCTGCGTCTCGACGCCCTCGGCCGTGGTGTCCAGGCGCAGGGCCTTGGCCAGCCGGATGATGGCGGTGACCACGGCCTGGGCGTCCTGGTCGCTGTCCAGCGAGCGCACGAACATGCCGTCGATCTTGAGCTTGTCCATGGGGAAGCGGCGCAGGTAGGCGAGCGAGGAGTAGCCGGTGCCGAAGTCGTCCAGCGCCACGCGGATGCCACGGCTGCGCAGGGCCATCAAGGTGGCCTGGGCGCCTTCATGGTCCTCGATCAGGGCCGATTCGGTCACTTCCAGCTCCAGGCGCTCGGGCGGCAGGCCGCTGTCGGCCAGGGCCATGTCCACCACATCGACCACGGACGAGCTGCGGAACTGCACCGCCGACAGGTTGACCGACACGCGCAGGTGGCCCGGCCAGTGCACGGCATCGCGGCAGGCCTGGCGCAGCACCCAGGTGCCCAGCGGCACGATCTGGCCGGTCTCTTCGGCCACGGGGATGAACTCGCCCGGCCCGATCAGGCCGCGCTCGGAATGCTGCCAGCGCACCAGGGCCTCGAAGCCGATGACCTGGCGGGTGCCCAGGTGGTACTGCGGCTGGTAGTGCACCGCGAACTGCTCATTGGCCAGCGCCACGCCCAGCTCGTGCTGCAGGCGCACGCGGGCCCGGGCGTTCTCGGCCATGGCCGAATCGAAGAAGCGGTAGGTGTTGCGCCCGCCGGCCTTGGCCGCGTACAGGGCCAGGTCGGCGCACTTGAGCAGGGATTCGGGATCGGAGCCATCGCGCGGGGCCAGCGCGATGCCGATGCTGGCGCGCACTTCCACACGCACGTCTTCGAGCTGGTAGGGCTCGCTCAGCATTTCCAGGATGTGGCGGCACAGGGTGTCCACGGCCAGCGGGTCGGTGTGCGACCACAGCAGCAGCGCGAACTCGTCGCCACCCAGGCGGGCCAGCACCGTGCCCTCGCGCACCATGCCGCGCAGGCGGTCGCCCACGCAGCGCAGCAACTGGTCGCCCACGGCATGGCCGAGCGAATCGTTGATGTTCTTGAAGTTGTCCAGGTCCAGGAAGAGCAGCGCGCAGGTGGGCGCCTGGCCGGCATCGACCTCGTGCAGGCGGGACAGCTCGCGGCCGAAGCGGTAGCGGTTGGCCAGGCCAGTGAGCGCGTCCACATTGGCCAGTCGGGCCAGTTCGTCGCGGGCACGGCGGGCTTCGGTGATGTCGGAGCCCACGCCGCGCCAGCCGGCCGGCGCCCCGCGCTCGTCCACCAGCGGCTTGGCCGTGAGCGACCACCAGCGCAGCTCGCCGCCCACCACCACCGGCATCTCCAGGTCGCGGAAGGATTGCCACTGCGTCATGCAGCCCTTGAGCTTGGCATGTGCCTCGCGGGCTTCAGGCAGGTCGGGCGGCTGGCGGGCTTCCAACAGGTCCAGGAAGGACACCTGCGAGAGCGAGCCCGGCCGCAGCGCCAGCGCCTGGGCCTGGCGGGCCGACACGTGGCGCAGCTGGCCCTGGGCGCTGGTTTCCCACAGCCAGTCGCTGGCGTGCTCTTCGAAATCACGCAGCAGCAGGTCGATCAGCTGGGCCTGCCGCTCCGTTTCGGCCTCGGCGCGCAGACGGCTCATGTAGACGCGGGCGCTGGCCACCACCATGGCGGTGATCGTGCCCGAATAGACCAGCAGCAGGCTGACCAGGGCGAACTGGGTGGCGTAATGGGAGAGCAGCAGCGCGATCACCGAGCCCAGCGACATCACCGCCACATAGGCGCATGCCGCCAGCACGTGCGCCGACAGGATGAAGCCCCCCGCGCACAGCATGCCCACGGTGACGGTGCCCAGCAGCATCTCGCCGGTGTGGTCGGCATTGGGGAACACGAAGACGGGCACGGCCATCCAGACGGCCGCATACAAGGTGACGTGCACCGTGAGCGTGCGCATGGCCTTGGGCGACGCCGTGACGCGTCCCTGCACACTGCGGCGCAGGAAACTGCCCCACCAGACCTGGGCCACGCCCAGGCCGAGCACGACCACCAGCGACCACAGCCCCAGCCACAGCGAGGCGATCTTGCCCCAGAAGGTGACGGCAATGGCGATCGTGTTGACCACATTGCCAAGGATCACCAGCGGGAACAGACGGCGCACCGCCGTGATCTGCATCGCGCGGAAATGAGCGGCCTGCGGGCCATCGACGGATTCTTGGGAGATGACGGCGTTGCGAGCAGCCTCCCAACGAGGGCGCCACCGCACCGACCAGCTCTCCCGCAGGAGGCGGAGCAAGCTCATGAATCTGAAAACAACTGTCTGCACTCATTGTCGGTGCCGGGACAGCGCACTTGAGTTCTCCTGGACCCTAAGCCCCCCTCAGGACGGGGGGCCAGCGTGCAGGGATCACACCTTCTGGGCGATGCGCGTCAGTTGGCGTACCATGACGCCCCTCCGCGTCCCGATGCGCACGTCCCGTACGTGCGGTCAATCGTCATAGCCGTCATGAGTGATTCCAAGCCCCTGTCAGATGCCGAACAAGCCCTGCGCGACGCCGCGCTGGACTACCACCGCTCTCCCAACCGGGGCAAGATCGCCGTCACGCCGATCAAGCCGCTGACCAACCAGCGCGACCTGTCGCTGGCCTATTCGCCCGGTGTGGCCTACCCCTGCCTGGCCATCGAGCAGGATCCCAATCTGGCGGCGGATTTCACATCGCGGGGCAACCTGGTCGGCGTGATCACCAACGGCACGGCCGTGCTGGGCCTGGGCGACATCGGCCCGCTGGCCTCCAAGCCGGTGATGGAAGGCAAGGGCTGCCTGTTCAAGAAGTTCGCTGGCGTCGACGTGTTCGACATCGAACTGGCCGAGCGCGATCCCGACAAGCTGGTCGACATCATCGCGGCGCTCGAGCCCACGCTGGGCGGCATCAACCTCGAGGACATCAAGGCGCCCGAGTGTTTTTACATCGAGAAAAAACTCACCGAGCGCGTCAACATCCCCGTCTTCCATGACGACCAGCATGGCACGGCCATCATTTCCAGCGCCGCCCTGCTGAACGGACTGGAACTGGTCGGCAAGCAGATCGGCGAGGTGAAGATCGCCGTGTCGGGCGCCGGCGCCGCCGCCATCGCCTGCCTGGACCTGATGGTCGGCCTGGGCGTCAAGCGCGAGAACGTGTTCGTGTGCGACTCCAAGGGTTTGATCCACACCGAACGCACCGACAAGCTCGACGAATCCAAGCGCCGCTACGCGCAACCCACCACGGGCCGCACGCTGGCCGATGCCGTCAAGGATGCCGACGTGTTCCTGGGCTGCTCGGCCGCCGGCACGCTCACGGCCGAGATGGTCAAGACCATGGGCCCGCAGCCCATCATCCTGGCGCTGGCCAACCCCGAGCCCGAGATCCGCCCCGAGCTGGCCAAGGCCGCCCGCCCCGACTGCATCATCGCCACGGGCCGGTCCGATTACCCGAACCAGGTCAACAACGTCCTGTGCTTCCCGTACATCTTCCGTGGCGCGCTCGATTGCGGCGCCACCAAGATCACCGAAGCCATGAAACTGGCCTGCGTGCGCCAGATCGCCGACCTGGCCAAGGCCGAGACCAGCGATGAAGTGGCCGCCGCCTACCCGGGCCGCGAGCTGCGTTTCGGGCCTGATTACCTGATCCCCACGCCGTTCGACTCGCGCCTGATCCTGCGCATCGCGCCGGCCGTGGCCGAAGCGGCCGCCGCCTCCGGCGTGGCCACGCGCCCCATCACCGACCTGGCCGCCTACCGCGAATCGCTGTCGCGTTTCGTGACCAACACCGGCCTGTTCATGCGCCCCGTGTTCATGGCCGCCAAGGCCGCGCCCAAGCGCATCGCCTACGCCGAAGGCGAAGACGAGCGCGTGCTGCGCGCCGCTCAGGTCGCCATCGACGAAGGCATCGCCAAGCCCATCCTGGTGGGCCGCCCCGACGTGATCGCCACGCGCATCGAGCGTGCCGGCCTGCGCCTGCAGCCGGGCGTGAACTGCGAGGTGGTCAACCCCGCCAGCGACGAGCGCTTCAAGCAGTACTACGAGGCCTACCACCAGCTCCGCGGCCGCGACGGCATCTCGCCCGAGCTGGCCAAGGTGGTCGTGCGCCGCTCGAACTCGCTGATCGCCACGCTGATGGTCAAGCTGGGCGACGCCGACGGCATGATCTGCGGCGTGATCGGCCGCTACGACCTGCACCTGGAACAGGTCCGTGAAGTGATCGGCTCGCGCCCCGAGGCCCATGGCCTGGCCGCGCTGAACGCCCTGATCCTGGACCAGTACTCGCTGTTCATCGCCGACACCTTCGTCAACGAAGACCCGACGGCCGAACAGCTGGCCGACATCGCCGTGCTGGCCGTGGAAGAAGTGCAGCGCTTCGGCCTGCCGCCGCGCGTGGCCTTCCTGTCGCACTCGATGTTCGGCTCCAGCACGCGGCCTTCGGCCCGCAAGATGCGCCAGGCGCGCGACCTGTTCGTCAAGCGCATGCCGCAGGTGCCCGCCGATGGCGAGATGCAAGGCGATGCCGCACTGAGCGAATCGGTGCGCCACAAGCTGCTGCCCAACTCCACGCTGGACGGCACGGCCAACATCCTGATCCTGCCCAACATCGACGCCGCGAACATCCTGTTCAACGTGCTGAAGATGACGGGCGGCCAGGGCGTGACGGTGGGCCCGATCCTGCTGGGCGCCGCCGCGCCGGTGCACATCCTCACGCCGTCGGCCACGGTGCGCCGCATCGTCAACATGACGGCGGTGGCCGTGGCGCACGGCGCGCAGCAGCAGGCCGCGCGCTGAGCCTTGGGGGCCGCGTGTCCGCATTCATGTGATGCGGACACGGTAAGCCAAGGCCCCAGGTGGGCGATGACAGCGTCCGGCCGCTAGACTGGCGGCCCATGCCGTCCCCCACGCCGCCTGCCACCCCTGCGCCTTCGCAGTTCCAAGGGTACGTCGCCGCCTTGACCACCGTCGTGGTCTGGGCCGGCTTCATCCTCATCTCGCGCCTGGGTGGCAAGACCGCCCTCACCGGCTGGGACATCGTCGCGCTGCGGCTGGGCACGGCCGCCCTGTTCCTGCTGCCCTTTTCGATCAAGCTGCCGCCCGGCACCTGGCGCAACCCACGGCTGTGGACGCTGGCCGGCCTGGGCGGCATCATCTTCCTGATCTTCATCTACGCCGGCTTCAAGCTGGCCCCGGCCGCGCATGGCGGCATCCTGCTGCCGGGGCTGCAGCCGTTCATGGTGACAGCGCTCGCATGGGTGCTGCTGGGCTCGCGCCCTGATCGCCAGCGCCTGTGGGGCCTGCTGCCGATCGCGCTGGGGGTGGCCTGCGTGGCCATTCCCCAGCTCACCGGATCACATGGCGGCCCCGGCACGCTGGCCGGCGACGGGCTGATCCTGTGCGCCTCGGTGACATGGGCCGCCTACAGCGTGCTGGTCAAGAAGTGGGCCTTCGATCCGTGGCTGCTGACGCGCTTCGTGGCCATCGCCTCGGCGCTGGTCTACCTGCCGGTGTACTGGCTGTGGCTGCCGCGCCATCTGGACCAGGTGCCGATGTCGATGCTGGTGCTGCAAGGGCTCTACCAGGGCCTGGGGCCGACCATCATCGCGATGGTCATGTTCCTGCGGGCGGTGGAGATCCTGGGCGCCGAGCGCACAGGCGCGCTGGTGGCGCTGGTGCCGGTGCTGGCCGGCCTGGGCGCGGTGCCGCTGCTGGACGAGCCGCTCACCGTCTGGCTGGTGGCCGGCCTCGCGCTCGTGTCGCTGGGCGCCTTCCTGTGCGCCCGGCCACCGCGGTCCTTGCCGCCGCCGGTGCCACAGCGCCGCGACGCCTAGCCGCGGGCTGCGAGGCCCTCGCACGCGGGTTCAGGCGTGCTCGGCCAGTTCGCCCACTTCGACGCGGTTGCGGCCATTGTGCTTGGCACGGTAGAGCGCCTGGTCGGCCGCGGCGACCAGCGGGGCCGCCTCCATGCCACTGCCCACCACCACGCTGACCAGGCCGATGCTCACCGTGACGCGGCTCACCGGCCCGACAGGCATCGACGACACCCACTCCAGCATCTTGCGGCCCAGCGCTTCGCCACCCCGCAGGTCGGTGTCGGGCAGGATCAGCAGGAACTCCTCGCCACCCAGGCGAGCCACGAAATCAGAGGCGCGGCAGGTGACCGACATG
>DXIO01000113.1 GCA_019112875.1 Candidatus Aquabacterium excrementipullorum | reverse complement strand
ACAGTGGGCTTCCACATGATGTAGTCCTGGTCGTGGAAATAAACCGTCAGTCCGCCAAGGACCAATGCCACAGCCACACTGAACCACAACATCTTGTCGATCTTCTTTCGCAGCAGCTTCATCACCACGATCTGCAGCACAGCGACGACGACCATGGCCACTGTGGCCAGCAAGGTAGGTGCCTCCTTCAAGCCCACCACACCGCCCGCCACCATAAAACCCAGGTTGTGGGTCAACCAAGCCGCAGCCCATTCCTTGTTGCGATCGCCCAATTTGACGACGATGAAAAACAAAAAAACGGGGAGGAAATCCAGCAGCAGTTTCATGGGCTTGGGCGTGGCACGCGGCGCATCGAAGGGATCAGCGAGGCTTGAAGTCTATCGCGGCGGAGTTGATGCAGAAGCGCTCGCCCGTGGGCTCGGGCCCGTCGGGGAAGACGTGGCCAAGGTGGGCGCCGCAGTCCTTGCAGCGCACCTCGACACGCACCATGCCGTGGCTGCGGTCTTCCACGCGCTCGACGATCTCGCCGCGGATGGGCTCGAAGTAGCTGGGCCAGCCGCAGCCGGCGTCGAACTTGGTGCGCGAATCGAACAGCGGTGCGCCGCAGCAGACGCAGCGGTAGATGCCGTCCTCTGTGTGCTCCCAGTACTTGCCGGTGAAGGCACGCTCGGTGGCGGCGTGGCGCGTCACCTGGTACTGCATGGGATCCAGCTGCTCACGCCATTCGGCGTCGGATTTCTTGACTTTGTAGTCGTCGCTCATGATGAACAGGACACCTCGATGGCGTTGGCCCATTCGGGCGGGAAGTCGGCATCCCGATGGTGCTCGGGCTGCTCGGTGAAGGGTTGCAGCAGGACGCGGTGCAGGCGGCGCACCTCGCTGAAGTCGCCAGCCTGCGCTGCTTGGATGGCAGCCTCGGCCAGATGGTTCCGCAGCACGACCCAGGGGTTGACGGTGTCCATGCGGGCACGGCGGGCGGCGCGTGTTTCCGGGTTGGCTTGCGGGCCGTCAAGGGAGAGGCGCTGGCTGTAGCGCTCGGCCCAGGCGTCGAAGGCGGCGCGGTCCAGGAGGAGGTCACGCACCAGGGCGTTCTCGGGCGCATCGGCGGGCAAGTCGGCGCGCCAGGCGCCCAGGCGGCGGAAGGTGATGCTGAAGTCGGCACGCTGGCGGGTCATCAGCGACAGCCAGTCCTGGATCAGGGCGATGTCCTGCGGCTGCGCCCCCTGAAGCCCCAGCTTGGCGCGCCAGCGGGCGGTCATCTGCTCGGCGTAGCGGGTCTCGTAGGCCTTGAGGGCATCGAGGATGCGCTCCTGCCCGTCGCTGCCCTGCTCTGCCGCATGGGGCACCAGCGTGGCCAGGGCCTGGGCCAAGGCGCCCACGTTCCAGAAGCCGACATCGGGCTGCTGGCGCCAGCGGTAGCGACCGGAATGGTCGGAGTGGTTGCAGATGTGGTCCGGATCGAAGCCATCGAGGAAGCCGTAAGGACCGTAGTCGATCGTCAGGCCCAGGACGGACATGTTGTCGGTGTTCATCACGCCATGGCAGAAGCCCACGGCCTGCCACTGCGCCATCAGGTCGGCCGTGGTGAGGGCGGCGTGGCGCAGCAGGGCGATGGCGCGATCGGCTGGTTGCTCGCTGGCCCTCGGCAAATGGGCCGAGTCCGGCAGGTGGTGGTCAACCACGAAATCGACCAGCGCTGCCAGGGCCTGCACATGCCCCGGCTGGCCGCTGTGCGCGAAATGCTCGAAATGGCCGAAACGGATGAAGCTGGGCGCCACGCGCGTGACCACGGCGGCGGTCTCGGGCGTTTCGCGGTAGACGGGATGCGGCGAGGCCGTGAGGCACAGCGCCCGGCTGGTCGGAATACCCAGCGCGTGCATGGCCTCGCTGCACAGGAACTCGCGGATCGATGAACGCAGCACGGCGCGCCCATCGCCCCTGCGCGAATACGGCGTCATGCCGGCGCCCTTGAGCTGGACCTCGCGCGGGCCGGCTGGCGTGTCGATCTCGCCAAGCAGCAGCGCACGGCCATCGCCCAGTTGGCCGGCCCACACGCCGAACTGGTGTCCGCTGTAGACGGTGGACATGGGGCGCATGCCGGGCCAGGTGGCGTTGCCGGTGAACACATCCAGCGCTCCGGGCCATTGTTGCCACCAGTCGGCCGGCCAGCCCAGTTCCTGGGCGGCGCCGTCGCTGGCGTCCACCCACTGCGGCGCGGGCAGAGGCTGGCCTTGCTGCTCGGTGCCCAGGGGCACGCGCAGGTCGGATTCGGCAAGCCTCTGGCTCAGGACCGCATAACGGTTGAGCCAGGCATCGAGGGGGGGCAAAGACATGGTGGACCAGGGAACCAGAAAGGGGATGCGGCATCAGAGCCAGTCCGCTGCCACATCAAACCAGGATGCTGACACATGCTGAACGCCGCGTGGCGCCCGGGGCCTTGGCCCCCCGCGTTCCGGCGGAGGGTTTGTCAAAACCGCTGGGTAAGATGCGCATTGCCTCCCATATATAGCCTGAACGGACAATTACAACGTGGACACCGTGCTGTTGATCAAAGCCGCCCTGATGGGCATCGTCGAGGGGTTGACGGAGTTCCTGCCGATCTCCAGCACAGGGCATCTGATCCTGGCGGGATCGCTGCTGGGCTTTGGCCAGGATGCCGGGGCCGACAAGGCCAAGGTGTTCGACATCGCGATCCAGACGGGGGCCATTTTCGCGGTGGTGCTGGTGTACTGGCAGCGCCTGGTGGACACGGTCAAGGGGCTGGGCAGCGAGCCGCGCGCACAGCGTTTCGCGGCCAATGTGCTGGTGGGCTTCATCCCGGCAGTGGTGCTGGGCCTGCTGCTGGGCAAGGCCATCAAGGCGCACCTGTTCACACCGCAGGTGGTGGCCACCACCTTCATCATCGGCGGCTTCATCATCCTGTGGGCCGAGCGCCGGCCAGCCGCCCGCGCCACGCCGCGTGTGGCCACGGTGGACGACATGAGCCTGCGCGATGCACTGATGGTGGGCCTGCTGCAGTGTCTTGCCCTGGTGCCGGGCACCAGCCGCTCGGGCGCCAGCATCATCGGCGGCATGGTGCTGGGCCTGTCGCGCAAGGCGGCCACGGATTTCAGCTTCTTCCTGGGCATCCCCACGCTGATCGGCGCGGGGGTCTACAGCCTGTACAAGGAGCGCGCGCTGTTGTCGGTGGCCGACCTGCCGCTGTTCCTGGTCGGCCTGGTCTTCGCGTTTCTGTCGGCCTGGGTGTGCGTGCGCTGGCTGTTGCGCTACGTGTCCAGCCATGATTTCGTACCCTTCGCCTGGTACCGCATCGTGTTCGGCGTGCTCGTGCTGGTGACGGCGCACTTCGGCTGGGTGAACTGGGCGGAGTGAGGCCCTTGATGGAGATGCACGCGTGAGCGTGACCGCCACGGCACCGCCCCGATCGCTGCGGCGGCTGGCGCTTGCCGCGCTTCTGCAAGCTGATCCGGCGCTCAAGGCCCAAGCCGCGCGCGCCTTGCACGACGACGCGCTGGCGCATCCGGGCTGGGCCGCAGAAGCCGCAACGGAAGGCGCGCTGACGCTTGGCGAAGCCGAGTCGGAAGCCCTGCCCGGCCGCCCCGCGCGCCCTGCCCTGGTGCCGGCCAAGGACGTGCCCACGCGCTCGCCCTTCACACCCGAAGGCCGCGCCGCGCTGCTGCACGCCATATGCCACATCGAGTTCAACGCCATCAACCTGGCACTGGACGCCGTTTGGCGCTTCGACGGCATGCCGGCCGATTTCTACACGGACTGGCTGCGCGTGGCGAGTGAAGAGGCCTTGCACTTCACGCTGCTGCGAAAGCACCTGCAGGGCCTGAACCACGACTACGGTGATTTCGATGCGCACAACGGCCTGTGGGCCATGTGCGAGCGCACCGCCCACGACATCCTGGCGCGCATGGCGCTGGTGCCGCGCACCCTGGAAGCACGCGGGCTGGACGCCACGCCGCCCATCCAGGCCAAGTTGCGCAAGGCGGGTGACGAGGCGGCCGTCAGCATCCTGGACATCATCCTGAGGGACGAGGTCGGGCATGTGGCGATTGGCAACCGCTGGTTCCACCATCTGTGCCAGCAGCGGGACATCGATCCGGTCGTTGTCTACCCCGAATTGGTGATCCGCTACGAAGCGCCACGCCTGAAGCCGCCCTACAACATGGAAGCGCGCTTGAAGGCTGGGTTCACGGACGCCGAAATGCGCTTTCTGCTGGGCGAGGACGGCTGAGGCCTTCGCCCTGCCTGCTCACGCAGCCTCACCGCCTCGCGGATGGTGTGCCTGGTGCAACTGCTTGAGCCGCTCGCGCGCCACGTGCGTGTAGATCTGGGTGGTCGAGATGTCTGCGTGCCCCAGCAGCAACTGCACCACGCGCAGATCCGCGCCGTGATTGAGCAAATGGGTCGCGAAGGCATGACGCAGCGTGTGCGGAGAAAGGTGCTGCGTGATGCCGGCCACGATGCTGTACTTGCGGATCATCTTCCAGAACATCTGCCGGGTCATGGCGCCGCCGCGTGCCGTCACGAACAGCGCGTCGCTGACCTGGCCGCCCAGGATGGCGGCGCGCGCCTCGTCGGCATAACGGCGCAGCCACTCGCCGGCCTCCTGGCCGAAGGGCACCAGGCGCTCCTTGCTGCCCTTGCCCGTCACGCGCACCACGCCATCGCTGCGCGACACGTGCACGGCCTTGAGCTCGACCAGTTCGCTCACGCGCAGGCCGCTGGCGTACATCAACTCCAGCATCGCGCGGTCTCGCAGGCCCAGCGCCTCATCCACCACCGGCGCCTGCAGCAAGGCATCGACCTGCGATTCCGTCAGCGTGGCCGGGGTGCGCAGGCGTTGGCGGGGGGGATCGAGCTTGAGCGTGGGATCGGCCGAGGCCAGGTGCTCACGCAGCGCCCAGCGGTAGAAGCGCCGGAACACGCTCAGGCGCCGGCCGGCCGAACTGGGCTTGGAGCCGGCATGGCGTGCCGATGCATAGCCCATCAGATCGCTCTCGCGGGCCTGCACCAGTGTGCGCCCCTGCGCCTCTTTGACCATCCAGTCGGCCAGCGCCTGCAGGTCGCGGCGGTAGGCCGCCAGCGTGTTGCGGCTCAGGCCGTCTTCGAGCCAGAGCGCGTCGATGAAGCGGTCAAGATCCGGATCGGCCACGCAGCATGCCTTCCTTCATCCGCTGGTCCACCGGCCGCTCGCCGATGAAGATTTTGAGGATGGCGCGGAAGAAATCCTCGCCCGCCACGGGCTGGCCCACCGGCTTGCCGTTGCGCAGCAACTGGGCGCCCACACCGGGCACGAAATCCAGGTCCAGGGCATCGCCCTGCCGCAAGGTGCCCAGGCCATCGACCAGGCCCACGAACACGGCCAGGCGTTCGCTCAACTGTGACTGCACCGTAGGCGATTCGTTGCGCCGCACGCCTTTGGCAATGGCCTTGGACAGTTCCTTGCTGGGCGCCTCCAGCATCAGCTTGAGGCGCAGGCGCTTGGGACCCTGCATCGCCATGAGTTGACCGGGATCGCGTGAAGGCGCGGCCACGTACAGCCCCGCCACGAACGCCTTGATCCAGGCCACGCCGCGCAGGCCCAGGCCATTGAGTTGCAAGGTGCGGTCGCCCACGACCACAGTGTCATCGAAATGCTGCCCCTCCAGCCGGGCGGCCTGGGCCTGACCGGCGCCAGGCGGCTCGCACACGCCCACCATGCCCGAGACCAGCGCCATCAGCGCGGCGACGCACCAGGGGCGGCTGGCCACCAGTCCTCTCATCACGATCCGCGGCGTGTTCCACACAGGGCATCACCTTTCAAATTTCGGACAACGATCGGGCAATGAGCCCGACGCCCCGCCATTTTCCAACGGTTGGGGCAGCTTCCTGGCCGACAAGGCCGGGTTTGCCCGAGCATCCATGCCCGGACGCGGTTAGGCTTGCGCCCCATGCTGGACCCGATTCTGTTGCTGCCCGATTTCATCCTGATCATGACGGGCTTCGTGCTGTGCCGCTACACGGCCTTCGGCCGCCCGATGTGGGACATGGTCGAGCGGCTGGTGTACTGGATGCTGTTCCCGACGCTGCTGTTCTCGTCGATCGTGCGCAGCCCCCTGCACCCGGCCGACGCGGCCACACTGGCTGGCGGCGGCATCGCCATCTGCCTGGTCGGCATCGCGCTGGCCACGGCCTTGCGCACCTTGCCTGGCGTGAACGCGCAACTGCATGCGAGCGGCGCGCAGGTGGCCTTCCGGTTCAACAGCTACATCGCGCTGGCGCTGGCCGAACGGCTGGCGGGCACGCCCGGCGTGGCCTGGACCGCCGTGCTGATCGCGCTGTGCGTGCCGCTGTGCA
Source organism: Candidatus Aquabacterium excrementipullorum (assembly GCA_019112875.1). Classification (GTDB taxonomy): domain Bacteria; phylum Pseudomonadota; class Gammaproteobacteria; order Burkholderiales; family Burkholderiaceae_C; genus Aquabacterium; species Aquabacterium excrementipullorum. The sequence continues at coordinate 10,573 of DXIO01000113.1, read as the reverse complement.
ATGTGGGCGCGGTGTGGTCGCTGGCGCGCCATGGCGGGCACAGCCTGTGGAAAGAGCTGGTCAGCAACCCCTTGATCGTCGGCACGGTGGCGGGGCTGGTCGTCAAGCTGGCGGGATGGCCGCTGCCTTGGTGGTTCCAGGAAAGCGTTCACCGCATCGGCCAGGCGGCGCTGCCGCTGGGCCTGCTGGCCGTGGGTGCGGGGCTGCGTTTGACGGGGCTGACCGCAGGGCCGGGCCTGGCCATCGGCCTGCTCAGCATCCGCCATGCGATCCTGCCCGCGCTGGCGTTGCCGCTGGGCCGTGTACTGGGCCTGTCATGGCCTGAACACACGCTGCTGGTGGCTTTCGCCGCCTTGCCCACAGCCTCCAGCGGCTATGTGCTGGCGGTGCGCATGGGTGGCAACGGGCCCTTCGTGGCCGGGCTGATCACGGTGTCCACGCTGCTGGGCATGGCCAGCGTGCCCCTATGGGTGGCGGCGCTGGGGTGGTTCCGCTGAAATGGGATGATCGCTGCTTGAAGCGTCAGATCGTCGACAGGGCCTGCGCCAGATCGGCCTGAAGATCGGCCACATCCTCGATGCCCACCGACAGGCGGATCAGTCCGTCGGCGATGCCCATGGCCGCGCGGCGCTCTGCTCCGGCCTCCCAGAAGATGGTCTGCGCCACGGGAATGGCCAGCGTGCGGTTGTCGGCCAGGTGGCTGGACAGGATCACCAGCCTGAGGGCATCCAGGAAGGCGAGCACATCCGCACCGGGCTGCAACTCGAAGCTCATCAACGGTCCGAACGTCCCCTTGAACAAGCCCGCTGCGCGCTCATGCTCGGCATGCGTCGGCAAACCCGGGTAATGCACCTTGGCCACCTTCGGCTGCGCCGACAACCACTGCGCCAGCGCCAGTGCATTGGCACTGGCCTGCTTCACGCGCAGCGCCATGGTCTCCGCGCCGATGGCGATGCGGTGCGCATCGTCCGCGCGCAGGGTGAAGCCCATGTCGCGCAGGCCCTTCTTGCGGATCTGCTGCAGGCCCCAGTTGCCGGGATCGCCCTTGCGGTACGCATCGGCAATGTTCGGGTAGCCCGACCAGTCGAACAAGCCCGTGTCCGTGACCGAACCACCCAGCGCATGCCCATGCCCGCCAATGCCCTTGCTGAGCGAATGCACCACCAAAGAGGCACCCACATCGCGCGCGCGCAGCAGCACCGGCGTCGTCATTGTGCTGTCGACCACATAGACCAGGCCGTGCTGCCGGCACAAGGTGCCGATGCCGGCCAGATCCGCCACCTGGGTGCGCGGGTTGGCGATGGTTTCCACAAACACCATGCGCGTCTCGGGCCGCAAGGCCGCCTCGACCGCCGAAGCCTGCGTGGCGTCGACAAAGCTGACGGACACGCCCAGCCCCTGCAAGGTCTGCAACAGGCTGCTCGTGTTGCCGAAAAGGAACTGGCTGCTGACGATGTGATCGCCCGCGCGCAGCAATGTCAGAAAGACCGCGGTGATGGCCGACATGCCCGTGGTGAAGCAGGCCGTGCCGCGGCCACCTTCCAGCGCCGTCAGACGCGCCTCCAAGGCGGCGGTGGTAGGGTTGCCCTGGCGCGCATAGACGAAGCCTGGCTGCGCGCCCTGGAACACGGCCACCAGATCCCGCGCGTTCTTGAAGGCGAAGGTGGCTGCGGGGTGCAGCGGCTTGTGCACGGCGGCGTGTTCGTTGCCGGCGCGGCGCTCGGCATGGAGCCAGGTGCTCAGGCTCGATTCAGTGTGATCGGGGTCGTGGGGGCTGCTCATGGCGTGGGGCAAGTCTGGGTCTGAATCGGGGGTGACGGGCCAGCATTGATGTGTTCGGGGCCTGATCACCGGGGTCTTTGCCATTGCACCACAATGCCCTGAGCCACCCAAGCCCGCAACCCGAACATCTGCACGCCAACATGCCGCAGCCCAACACGCCGTCCACCCCGGGCCCATACGCCCGCGCCGCAGAACCAGGGCCGCATGAGCCCATCCACACAAGCGCTGATGGTCTGCTGGCCGGGCTGGTGGACATCCCGGTGAAGGATGGTGTGATCCCCGCGTACCGTGCCGTGCCGGCCGAGCCGGGCGCCTACCCGCTCGTCCTGGTCGTGCAGGAGATCTTCGGCCTGCACGAGCACATTGAGGACGTGGTGCGCCGCTTCGCAAAACGAGGCTACCTGGCGATCGCGCCCGCGCTGTACGCACGGCTGGGCGATCCGGCCCAGGCCGGCAGCATCGACCAGGTGATGCAGAACTTCGTCTACAAGACACCCGACACGCAGGTGCTGGCGGATCTGGACGCCACCCTGGCCTGGGCCGATCAGCATCACCCGTTCAGCGGCCAGCGACCGGTGGGCATCACCGGCTTCTGCTGGGGTGGCCGCGCCACCTGGCTGTATGCCGCCCACCAACCGCGCGTGCGCGCTGGCGTGGCCTGGTATGGCCGCTTGGAAGGCAAGACCTCGGAGATCACGCCCCGTCAGCCGGCCGATGTGGCCGCCGAACTGAAAGCGCCCGTGCTGGGCCTGTACGGCGGCAAGGACACCGGCATTCCGCTGGACACCGTCGAGCGCATGCAGGCCGCCCTGGCCCGCGAGGGCAAGGGCTCGGAGATCCATGTCTACCCCGACGCGCCGCACGCCTTCTTCGCCGATTACCGCCCAAGTTACCACCCCGCCGAAGCGCGCGATGGCTGGACACGCACGCTGGACTGGTTCCAGCGCCACGGCATGAAGCCTTGACGGCCTTGAGGGCTGATCAGGATCAACTTATGCGGTTTCCGCATTGAAACCTGAGGTTTCAGCGCTTTTGCGCAAAACGCATCCCCTCTAAGCTGGGCGCCCAACCCGTAAAAGAGAGGCGCTCCATGAGCAAACCCGACTGGAAATTCGAGACCCTGTCCGTGCACGCCGGCTACTCGCCAGACCCCACCACGCGCGCTGTGGCCGTGCCCATCTACCAGACGGCCGCCTACGCCTTCGACAGCGCCCAGCATGGCGCAGACCTCTTCGACCTCAAGGTGCCGGGCAACATCTACACCCGCATCATGAACCCCACGCAGGATGTGCTGGAGCAGCGCGTCGCCGCGCTCGAAGGCGGCATCGGCGCACTGGCCCTGGCCTCGGGCCAGGCCGCCGTCACCTACTCGATCCTGACGATCGCCGAAGCCGGCGACAACATCATCTCCTCCACCGCGCTCTACGGCGGCACCTACAACCTGTTCGCGCACACGCTGCCGCAGTTCGGCATCACCACGCGCTTCGCCGACCACCGCAACCCTGACAGCTTCGAGCCGCTGATCGACGAGCGCACCAAGGCCATCTTCGTCGAATCGCTGGGCAACCCCTCGGGCAACATCACCGACATCGCGAAGATCGCCGAGATCGCCCACCGCAACGGCATCCCGCTGATCGTCGACAACACCGTGCCCTCGCCCTACCTGAGCCGGCCAATCGAGCATGGCGCCGACATCGTCGTGCACTCGCTGACAAAATACCTGGGCGGCCACGGCACCAGCATCGGCGGGGCCATCGTCGATTCGGGCAAGTTCCCGTGGGCACAGCACAAGCAGCGCTTCAAGCGCCTCAACGAACCCGACGTCAGCTACCACGGCGTGGTCTACACCGAAGCCCTGGGCCCGGCCGCCTACATCGGGCGGGCGCGCGTCGTCCCGTTGCGCAACACCGGCGCGGCCATCTCGCCCTTCAATGCCTTTCTGATCCTGCAGGGTGTGGAGACACTGGCCCTGCGCGTGGACCGCATCAGCGACAACACGCTCAAGATCGCGCAGAAGCTCAAGCAGCATCCCAAGGTGAAGTGGGTCAATTACGCGGGCCTGGAAGACCACCCCGAGAACCCGCTGGTGCGCAAGTACCTCTCCGGCAAGGCCTCGGGCATCCTGACCTTCGGCATCCAGGGCGGCCGCGAAGGTGGCGCACGTTTCCTTGATGCACTGCAACTCTTCACGCGCCTGGTCAACATCGGCGACGTGCGCTCACTGGCCACTCACCCGGCTTCGACCACGCACCGCCAACTTTCGCCCGAAGAGTTGGCCAAGAGCGGCGTAACCGAGGACACAGTCCGCCTGTCGGTCGGTATCGAACACATCGACGATCTGCTGGCCGATCTGGACCAGGCCCTCGCGCAAGCCGCCTGAGCGGCACCGATCGAGCCGCTGAAGCGCCCTTTGAAGGCGCTTTTTTGCTTTATGCGAACATTCCGCGCCAACAGCCGCTCTTTATGCGGAAAACAGTAACCCGCATGCACAAACGTCGCTTCACGCCGGGATGGCGGATGCCTATCGTGAGGGCATGGACCAAGGCATCAATCCCTTTTCGCTGAGCCGCCGCTACGAAGGCGCGCCCGTGCGCATCCTGATCATCCCGGGGCTGAACGACAGCGGGCCAGGCCACTGGCAGACCTGGCTGCAGACACAGTACCGGGGCGCCGTGCGCGTGCGCCAGCGCCGCTTCGACCAGCCTGATCTGGATCTCTGGGCCCAGCGCATCACCGAGGTGGTCGACAGCGCCTCCGAGCAGACCACCTGGATCGCCGTGGCCCACAGCTTTGGCACGCTGGCCCTGGCACATCACCTGGCCACCCGCTCGCGGCAAGACGCCGGCCCACGCATCCGCTCGGCCTTGCTCGTGGCCCCCGCAGACCCCATCAAGTTCGGGGTGGACGAACGCCTGCCCCGCCATGGCCTGGGCATCCCGACCACGCTGGTCGGCAGCGAAAACGATCCGTGGATGCCTTTGCCCCGTGCCCAACTGTGGGCCGACCGCTGGGGATCGCGCTTCCACAACCTGGGCCAGGCCGGGCACGTCAATGTCGACTCCGGCCATGGCCCCTGGCCCTGGGCCCGCTTCAAGGTGGATCAACTGGTGCGCGACCAGCAGCGCCAGCGCCGCCTAGAGCGCGCCCACCCGCTCGAACTCAATTACGCCATCTAACGCGCCATCTGATCCAAGAAAGGACACGACACCATGGCCAGCCTGCGCCTGGGCGACACCGCCCCCGATTTCGAACAGGACTCTTCCGAGGGCCGCATCAGCTTTCACCAGTGGTTGGGTGACAGCTGGGGCATCCTCTTCTCGCACCCGGCCGATTTCACCCCCGTGTGCACCACCGAGCTGGGCCTCACCGCCAAGCTCAAGGACGAGTTCGCCAAGCGCAACGTCAAGGTCATCGCCCTGTCGGTGGACACCGTCGATTCGCACAGCCGCTGGATCCCGGACATCAACAACACCCAGGGCACCACGGTCAACTTCCCGATCCTGGCCGATGCCGACCGCAAGGTCTCGGAACTCTACGACCTGATCCATCCGAACGCCAGCGCCACGGCCACCGTGCGCTCGCTGTTCGTGATCGACCCGGCCAAGAAGGTGCGCCTCGTGATCACCTACCCGGCCAGCACGGGCCGCAACTTCGACGAGATCCTGCGCGTGGTCGACTCGCTGCAGCTCACCGAGTACCACAGCGTGGCCACGCCGGGCAACTGGAAGGACGGCGACGACGTCGTGATCGTGCCTTCGCTGCAGGATCCGGAAGTGATCAAGCAGAAGTTCCCGAAGGGCTACAACGCCGTCACGCCTTACCTGCGCCTGACGCCTCAGCCGAACCGCTGAGCGCCTGCCGGATCAGGCCGAGGCCTGCCGCGCAACCACCACCACCTCGATGCGCCAGCGCGGGTCGGCCAGGGCCGCCTGCACCGTCGCACGGGGTGGCGTGTGCCCCGGCGCGACCCAGGCATCCCACACCGCATTCATACGGCCGATCTCGGTGATGTCCTTCAGGTAAATCTGCACGCTCAGCAGGTGCTGCTTGCTGCTGCCGGACTCAAGCAGCAGCCGGTCGATGTGGCCCAGCACTTCACGGGTCTGGCCCTCGATGTCGGCCTCGGGCTCGTTCTCGGGCACCTGGCCCGCCAGGTAGACCGTGCCGCCCGCGATGGCCACCTCGCTCAGGCGCTTGCCCACATGCAGGCGCTCAATCCCCGGATCACCCGCCATCAGCCCTGCCCCTTCAGACGCGGGTTGAGCGTGTAGGTGCCCGTGATCTGGTCGCTGGCCAGCACATGGCCTTCCACCGCGGCACGCACGGCCGCGCCGGTGATCACGCCACCCACGTCCAGGCGCGCCACGTCCAGCGCATACACCGTGAACACATAGCGGTGCACGATGCTGTCGTTCCAAGGCGGGCATGGGCCGTCGTAGCCGTAATAGTCGCCCTCCATGTCGTGGTCACCCGCGAACCAGCCGGTGTAGTCGTTGATGCCGTGGCGCCAGGGCTTGCCACCGGGGGCTTGCGGGCCGGCCTTGCCCTTGGGCGTCACATTGTGCGAGTGGCTGGCCGCAGCCACCTCGCGCGTGTCGGCCGGCAGGTCGATGACCACCCAGTGGAAGAAGTCCACCCGCGGCAGGCTGGAGGGCACCTCGCGGTCCGCCTGGTTCACGTCGTCCCCCTTGCTGGGCACATCCGGGTCATGCGCGATAACGGCGAACGACTTGGTGCCCTCGGGCACCTCGGTCCACGCCAGGTGCGGATTGCGGTTGGACGACAGCGCGACGTGCGACTTCGGATCGATCACGGCAAAGGCGAATTCGCCGGGGATGGCGGCGCCATCGACAAAGCTCTGGCTTGAGAGTTTCACGGTGGTCTCCAAAAACTGAGGTTCAGATCATGTCTGAACCGAAACAAAAGCCCGCGGAAAGGCATCTCGTGAAGCCCCCGCGATCAAGGGTTGACCCCAAAGTATCCCCCCTCTAGGCTGCATGCGCACAGACACATCAGAAACAAATTCGCACAAAGGGGGTTACCAATGGCTCAGCGCAGCCCTGCCCGGCGCCTGGCGTCGGCGCTGTCCGCCGTCAACCTGTTCATCGGCCTGACGATCGCGGCGGCGGTCCCGTCTGCGCAGGCCGCTTGGGATTCCTACACCAAGGGCTCGATGGGTCCGGTCGTCAACTGGCCGCTGATTCCCATCCATGTGGTGTTGCTGCCCGACGGCCGCCTGATGAGCTACGGCACTGACGCCAAGGGCAATCAAACCGGCCAGTTCATCTACGACGTGTGGGATCCGAAGCTGGGCACCGGCACCAACGCGCACCTGGTGCTGCCCAACACCACCGGCACCGACACTTTCTGCAGTGCCCAGGTCATCGTGCCCTCCAGCGGCGCCGTCCTGCTGACTGGCGGTGACAAGGCCGTCAATGGCACGCGAAACTACTCCGTCAACGACGTCAACCTGTTCGACTACCGCAGTTCGGCCCTGTACCAGGCGGCACAGCCCATGCGCGACGCACGCTGGTACCCCACCGTGGTCACGCTGTCCAGCGGCCAGATCCTGGTGCTGGGCGGGCGCGCCTCGCCCACCGAACTGTCGGTGCCCACGCCCGAACTCTACACAGATGGCCTGGGCTGGCGCAGCCTGACCGGCGCCACGAGTGACGATGCCTACGGTGCCCGCAACTGGAGCTACCCGCGCGCCTGGCAGGCCCCCAATGGCAAAGTCTTCGTGATGACGATCTGGGGTGGCACCTACTATCTGGACCCGACAGGCAATGGCGGCAACGGCTCGATTGCGGCCACACCGCTGACCGTGCCCACGGGTGATGTCTACCTGCCCAGCGTGATGTATGCACCCGGCAAGATCCTGGCGCTGCGACAATTCAACCGCGCCCTGGTGGTCGACATCAACGGCGCCCAGCCCACATCCACCACCGTCACCGGCGTCGGCCAGGACAGGTACCACGGCTCGGCCACCGTGCTGGCCGATGGCAAGGTCTACGTCAACGGCGGCTCGATCTGGTCGAACGTGGCCTTCGGTGTGGCCTACGCGGGCAAGATCTGGGATCCGGCCACCCGCCAGTGGACAGCCACCGACAGCGCCAAGAAGATGCGCCTGTACCACTCGGTGTCGCTGCTGCTGCCCGATGCCACCGTGCTCACCGCAGGCGGCGGCGCCCCCGGCCCGGCCACCAACCTCAACGCCGAGATCTATACCCCCCCTTACCTCTACAAGAAGGACTGGACGGGCACCCTGGCCACCCGCCCCTCGATCACCAATGCGCCCACCGCCACCACCTGGAAGCAAAGCTTCAAAGTGGACGTGAGCGCCACAGGCATCAGCCGCGTCACCCTCGTCAAGACCGGCTCGGCCACGCACACGGTGGATTTCGACCAGCGCTTCCTGCCGCTCGACTTCAGCGCCAGCGGCAAGACGCTCACCGTCACCGCGCCCAGCGCCGCCGAAATCGCGCCGCCCGGCTACTACATGCTGTTCGTGTTCGACAGTGCAGGCGTCCCCTCCGTGGCCCGCATCCTGAAGCTGGGATAAGTGATGCGGTGAGCACCAGGGCTCTCACTTCTTGCACTGCGAAATCGGCTTTTTCATTTTTTTAATAACGATTCAGAAGCGCTTAAAGCCTTCCAGCAGACGGACTCCTACGATAGGCGCCATCGGAAGGAATGGCAATGCAGTACACCGTCTACATCGATGATGACACCAGCCGGCAGCTCAGCGAAGCGGCCCTGAAGCGAGGCGCCAACCGCAACGCGATCATCCTGCATGCCTTGCAAGAATGGCTGGCCGCCCAACGCGCAGCCGAGGCCTTGAACCAGGCCAGCGCCCGCCCCATCGAAGAGGCGCAGGCGCAAAGCGCCTCATATTATTGAGCTGAGCATCATCAAGGCAGGGCTCGCGCCGGCCCACTGAACGCCGACGAAGCACGGTCTTCCTCGGCGTTTTGCTTTGCCGGTTTGCGCCCCAGGCCAGGCCCGCTATCCTATGCGGCCATAGAAAGCCCACCGAACGCGCCGAGCCCATGAGCCGCCTGCAGACCCAGTTGCACCGCCTGTACCACCCTCAGCCAGCCTCATCCTCCACCAGTGGCCTGGCCAGTGGCGACCTGGTCGATGGCCAAGGCCGGACCCGTGCGATGGTGCTCTCGCTGTGCCGCCCTGCCGATTGGGACACCGTGGTGCGTGTGTGGGAAGGCGTCCAGGCGGACCTGAACCTGCCGGCACCGGCCATCGCGGTCAACGGCAAAGACGGGTACCAGTTGTGGTTCTCCACCTCGGCACCGCTGGACCTGCCTCAGGCACACGCCTTCTTGAGCGCCCTGCAGGCGGCGTATTGGGCGGACATCCCGGTGGCACGCATCCGCATCTGGCCTGCACCTGCGAGCGACGTCAATGAAGTGCACGCCACACCAGTGCCCACGCTGCTCGACGACACCGGCCAATGGTCGGCCTTCGTGGCGCGGGATCTGGCCCCCGTCTTCACGGACGGCCCCTGGCTGGACATTCCGCCCAACCCCGACGGCCAAGCCGATCTGCTGACACCGCTGCGCTGCATCACCCCGGACGATCTGCAGGCGGCCATGACGATGCTGTCGCCCGCCACGGATCGCCCGAACCCAGATGCACTGGCCGGCATCCAGCCCGGACACGCGGTCACGCCGCTGACGCATGCCCCCGGGCCCCAGGATCCGCGGCGCTTTCTGCAAGACGTGATGAACAATCCGACCGTGGACCTGGCCCTGCGCATCGAAGCCGCCAAGGCGCTGCTGTCTACGCTGCCCCCCTCGCCCAACTGAACTGACATGCAGACCACGGCACCGATGCCCCCCAACGAAGTCGTCGCCATCCGCACAGCCACCGTTGCCGATGCGAGCGATGTGGCGCACATGGTCGCCGCCCTGCTGGAGGAGATCATGGCTGCTATCGGCAACGCCGCCTTCTGCTTCGACTTGGCGGAAACAGAGGCCCGGCTGAGCACCTACATCGAGCAGGCGAAGTATTTCGTCTTTGTCGCCAGGGATGGCGAAGGTACGGCCTGCGGCTTCATCGCCTTGCATGAAAGCCACGCCCTGTACGCCGAAGGCGCCTTCGGCACGATCCCGGAACTGTTCGTGCACCCGTCATGGCGCTCGACCACGGTGGGCAGCCAGCTCATCGCTGCCGCGCGCCAGCTCGCCATCGACAAGGGGTGGCGACGGCTGGAGGTGACGACACCGCCATTGCCCCAGTTCCAGAGGACGCTCGATTTCTACGAGCGGCAAGGCTTCTCGCTCAGTGGGGGGCGCAAGCTCAAGACCGACTTGGCGTAAACCGAGCCGCCGCTGGCGCACCAGCGCTGCTGCCCATGCCATGCTGCGCAGCATGAACGTCAGCAACACCTTGCGTGCATGGGCCAAACGCATCAAGCGCGATGGGATCACGCTGTGGTTCGCTGGCAGGCACCCAGGGACGCCTTGGTAGCAGCCGCTTTGGCGCCGCACTCGTCTTGGCGCTGTGGGTTGCCATCGGCGTGGCCGCCTGGTGCTGGCTGCGGCCCTGCCAGAGCAAGACACAGCAACATCAAAGCAACATCAAAGCAAAGCGCCAAAGAAAATCCCCTAGGAGAACCAGTCTTCTAGGGGATATCTTATGCGGTGGGGTGGCTGATGGGAAGCGCGGCTAGCACTATCAGAGCCCTTATGAATCAACTACTTAGACGAACGCCTGCCGCCCGTGCGTCCGGTTCTTTGTCCGGATGCATTACTCACATCATACGGCACAACCT
>DXIO01000112.1 GCA_019112875.1 Candidatus Aquabacterium excrementipullorum | reverse complement strand
CGCCGTGATGCTGCGCATGAACGCCTTCGGCCGCATCGCCGTGTGCGGGATGATCGCCGGCTACGACGGCCAATCGCTGCCGCTGGCCAACCCCGCCATGATCCTGGTGTCGCGCCTGAAGATCGAAGGCTTCATCGTGAGCGAGCACCCCGAGGTCTGGCCCGAGGCCACCAAGGAACTCGGCGGCATGGTCGCCACCGGCAAGATGAAGTTCCGCGAGTCCGTGGCCGATGGTATCGCCAGCGCGCCCGAGGCCTTCCTGGGCCTGCTCAAGGGCAAGAACTTCGGCAAGCAACTGGTCAAGCTGAGCTGACCGTCCATTTGACACGTCCATCTGACCTGCACGAACAAGGAAAGCATTTCCCATGTCCACACTGGAACTCAAAGCCGGCCGCACGGCCGTGATCACTGGCGCCGGCAGCGGCTTCGGGCTGGAACTGGCGCGCCTGGGCGCCTCGCGCGGCATGAACCTGGTCCTGACGGACGTGCAGGCCGATGCGCTCGACGCCATCGTGAGCGAGCTGACCCAGGCCGGTGCCAAGGTCGTCTCGCTGCGCGGTGATGTCTCGCGTGCCGAAGACATCCAGGCCCTGGCCGACCTGTGCCTGGAGCGCTTCGGCGTGCCGCACCTGGTGGTCAACAACGCCGGCGTGGCCCATGGTGGCCTGATCTGGGAGCACACCCAGCGTGACTGGGAATGGGTGCTGGGCGTGAACCTGTTCGGCGTGATCCACGGCGTGCGCATCTTCACGCCGCTGATGCTCGAAGCCGCCCGCAAGGACCCATCGTGGACGGGCCACATCGTCAACGTGGCCTCGATGGCCGGCCTGCTCAATGCGCCCAACATGGGCGCCTACAACGTGAGCAAGCACGCCGTGGTCAGCCTGAGCGAAACGCTCTACCAGGATCTGGCCCTGGTGACGGATCAGGTCAGCGCCTCGGTGCTGTGCCCGTACTTCGTGCCCACCGGAATCCACCAGTCGCACCGCAACCGCCCTGAAGAGCTGCGCAGCGATGCCAAGCCCACGGCCAGCCAGATGATCGCGCAGGTGATGAGCAGCAAGGCCGTCACGTCCGGCAAGCTCACCGCCACCGACGTGGCCAACCTGGTGTTCAACGGCGTGGAATCGCGCAAGTTCTACCTGTACACGCACCCGCAGGCCCTGGCCATGGTGCAGACGCGCCTGGAAGACGTGGTGCAGGTGCGCAACCCGACCGATCCCTTCGTTGGCAAGCCGGAGATCGGCGAGCAGTTGAAGAAGGCGCTGCGGGACGCGGCGGCGCAGGCGCGCTGAGCGCTGAGCCCGGCGGCCGTCACTTTGTGACACCTTGTTTCCGGATCCCCTCTTTCGGAGGGGGCTGAGGCGGCGGATGGTCTTCTAGAATCCCGCGATATTCAAAAACTCGCAGGGATAGACGATGACCATGCCGCTCGCCGGGCAGGGGCCTTCATGGCCGTTGCCCTCCGCGCCGCCTTCTGGATTGGCGTCCGCGCTGTCGCCGGTCCTGAGCCTTCTGGGCATCACCTTCGACGACGCCACCCGCCTGTACCGCCTGCAGGGCGCGCCTGCGCTTGATGGTCTGCTGGTCGAGGCCTGGGCCCTGCGCGAAGCCTTGAACGAGCCCTGGGAGCTCGAACTCAGCGTGCTGAGCACCAGCGCGCATGTTCCTTTCACCCAGTTGCCCGGGCAGCCCCTCAGCCTGCTGACCCGCCTGAGCGATGGCAAGGAACACACCCGCAGCGGTTTGGTCACCCGCGCCGCCCGACTCGACAGCGACGGTGGCCTCACGCGCTACCGCCTGATCGTGCGCCCCTGGCTGGCCCTGCTGGCGCACACCACGCGCAGCCAGGTCTGGCAGGAGTGCGCCGTTGTCGACATCGTGGAAAGCATCTTCGCGCGTTACCAGCGTTTCGCCGCCTGGCGCTGGGCCGACGACGTGGCCGACCACCTCGCGCAAAGCCCCGCCAACCGCAGCAATGAGGGCGAAGGCAGAGGCCTGCGCAGCTACACCATGCAATACCGCCAGAGCGATCTGGGCATGGTCCAGCGTCTGCTGAGCGAAGAGGGCCTGTCCTACCGCTTCGAGCAGGACGAGGCCGCACCCATGGGTCATCGCCTCGTCATCTTCGCCGACAGCGCCAATGCCGACAGCTGCCCGGAAGACGCCACCAGCTCATCGGCCCTGGGCGGTTCTGGCATCCGCTTCCACCGCGCAGCAGCGGTCGAGGTGCAGGATGCCATCCAGGCCCTGGCCCAGCGCATCGAAGGTGTGCCCGACAAGACCACGCTCAGCAGCTGGGACTACAAGGCGCGTCGCATGGTCACCGGGTGCGCCAGCACCGACTGGCCGCGCCTGCGCCGCGAAGCCAATGGCCTCATGGCTGATGCGCCCGAGGCCTCCATCACCGCCAACACTGCCACGGCCTCACGCCCCTTCGGCGTGCTGGAAGACTACCGCACGCTGCCGCCCTACGCCTTCGCCACCTCGGCCCAGGCCGACCGCGCCGCGCTGTTGCGCCAGCAGGCCCATGAATGTCGCTGGGAGCAATGGATGGGCCGGTCCAGCGTGCGCACCCTGGCATGCGGCACCCACTTCGCTGTCACCCAGTCCACACTGGACGAGCTGAGCATCGTTGGCGTGCGCCTGCCGGCCGATCTGGCCGCCCGAAGCTTCGTGCTCACCAGCCTGACGCAGGCTGGTATCAACAACCTGCCCAAGGATGCGAGCCAACGCATCGCGGCTGGCATGGGCCGCACTGGCGCCGAGGTGCTGCCAGCCTGGGTTGATCAGGCCCTGCGCCAGCAGGCCGCCGACCACGGCCACGGCAACCACTTCACTGCGGTGCGTCGGCACCGTCCCTGGCGCCCGAAGCCCTTGCCCAAGGACCATGCCGATACACCGAGCATCGAAGGCGTGCTCACCGCCACGGTGGTCGACCTGGAAGGCGCCACCGGCGGCGCCCAGGAGATCGCGATGGACCGCCTGGGCCGCATCCGCATCGCCTTCGATTTTCAGCGCGAAGACAGCGGCCTGCTGGACCAGGCCGCGCCGCGCACCAGCCCTGGCTCGACCTGGGTGCGCGTGGCGCAAAGCCTCACCGGACCGGGCATGGGCATGCAGTTCATCCCACGCGTGGGGCAGGAAGTGCTCGTGGGCTTCCAGCACGGCTGCACCGAGCGGCCCGTGGTGCTGGGGGCGCTCTACAACGGCCGGGGCGAAGGCGGCGTCGTGCCCACACCGGGTGGCCAAGCCTTGCAAGGCTCCGCATCAGGTGCCGGCAACGACGAGGTCTTCGCGCAGTCAGGCGACCACCGCCCCTCGGCCCAAGGCAACCTGATCGGCTCGGGCACGGGTGGCCACAGTCCGGCATGGCACGGTGCGGCTGCGGGCGAACTGGCGCAGGGCGGGCAACGCAATGCGGCGGCCCTGTCCGGCTTCAAGACACAGGGCTTCGGCCTCCAGGCCGAGCACTACAACCAGCTCGTGTTCGACGACAGCGACGATCAACTGCGCGTGCAACTGGCCACCACACAGCACGCCACCCAGCTCAACATGGGCCACCTGATCCACCAGGCTGACAACCACCGGGGCAGCTTCCGTGGCGAGGGCTTTGAACTGCGCACCGATGCCTATGGCGCGATCCGTGCCAGCCGGGGCGTGATGCTCAGCACCTACGGCCTGATCGGCGCTGCTGGCCACACGGGCAGCGCCGAGCCCGCGGGAGACAACGTGGCCGGCATGGCGCTGGCGCGGCGCATGTTCTTGCTGGGGCAGGCCATGAGCGAAGCCGCCCGCACACACCAGACGGTGCAACTGAGCAGCCACATCGGCACGCACCGCGCCAATGCCTGCGCGCTGAATGACCAGCAGGCACCGAACCAGGCCCTGCACACCGCCTTGAGCGGCATGGTCGAGGGCAGGGCGCAGCCCTTGGGCGGCGGTTTGGAGCAAGCACTGTCGGATGCCGCCAGCGGCAACACCGAGCCCAAGGAAGGGCAAGTGCCTCACGCCACCGATCCGCTGGTCACCATGGTCGCCAAGGCCGGCATCGCGATGGTGGCGGGGCAGGACATCCAGGTGGCGGCCGGCGAAGGCATCACGCTGGCCAGCGGCGGAGACACGCACATCGCCACGGCTGGGGCGGCGCGTCTGCACACCGGGCAGGCCATCGGCATGCTGGCCGGCGCCATCGAGCCTGGCACGCAAGCCGTGGGCAGGGGGCTCACGATGATCGCCTCGCAAGGCGATGTGAACCTGCAGGCACACGGCGGGCCGATGCAAGTGGCGGCCAAAGGGCTGGTAGAGGTGATGAGCCGCAGTGCGCATGTGGACTGGGCTGCGGCCAAGCGCATCGTGATCGCGACGGCGGGTGGAGCGAGCGTGACGATCGAGGGCGGGAACATCACGGTCGAGTGCCCGGCCACGCTGACGATCAAGGCCGGGAAGAAGAGTTTTGTGGGGCCGGAAAGAGTGGATGTCAAGATCGAAGAATTTCCGGATGCGACATCTAGTTCGCTCAAGCGAAAGGCTCGCTTCGAATTAAATGCATTACCTGGTCCCGCCGCCATTAACTCAGGGTACGCCGGTGAGCCTTATAGGCTGTATGCCGATGGAAGGTTGTTGCAGAAAGGAGTTGCCGATGAACGTGGCGCAGTTCTATGGGAACACCAAGATGGTGTAAAGACCTACCGCATTGAGTTAGTCAGTGGGCAGTCGTTTGAGGTGGAGGCGCTTGAAACCCTGGATACGCCAGCTCAGAAGCTTGCGAATCAAGGCTTCCGAGCCTTCAAACACGACGCAGAACACAAGGCTGCAGGTGGTGCCGAAG
>DXIO01000111.1 GCA_019112875.1 Candidatus Aquabacterium excrementipullorum | reverse complement strand
AGGACTTCACCGCGAAGTAGCCATACAGCATGGCCACGGCGATCAGGCCCATCTCCACCAGCGTGGCCTTCTTGCGGCCGATGTACTGCGCCAGGATGCCCAATGGAAAGCGCATCAGCGCGCCCGCGAAGATCGGAATGGACAGCATCAGGCCCTTCTGGGCCGGCGTGAGATTGAACTCTTCCGTGATGAACGGCGCCATGGCACCGTTGAGCACCCAGATGCAGCAGGAGAAGGCGAAGTACAGGAAGGACGCGAACAGCGTCGGGCCGTGCCCTGACTTCAGGAACGTCTTGAACGAACTCATGTGGATCCTCAGCGATCGAGGCGGTCGTCCCTTTTGTTGGGCGCCACCATGTTGTGTACGCCCTTTGCATGCGAAAACCATGCCAATTCGGACGCCCAACTTTGGGGCTGCCGATGCGGTGGCGCCGGCTTGCCCGTCACATCGATCCGTGATGCCCGCCG
The DNA here is from genome assembly GCA_019112875.1 of Candidatus Aquabacterium excrementipullorum. Taxonomy (GTDB): domain Bacteria; phylum Pseudomonadota; class Gammaproteobacteria; order Burkholderiales; family Burkholderiaceae_C; genus Aquabacterium; species Aquabacterium excrementipullorum. Next base: position 43,144 of record DXIO01000111.1, on the reverse strand, counting down.
TCCAAGCCCACCGGATCGGGGACAATAGCGCCGTCTTACAGGAGCACGCATGAGCATCAAATCGGACCGCTGGATCCGCCGCATGGCCGAAGCAAACGGCATGATCGAACCCTTTGAGCCGGGTCAGGTGAGGGCGTCTGCCGATGGCCAGAAGATCGTCAGCTACGGCACCAGCAGCTACGGCTACGACATCCGCTGCGCCGACGAATTCAAGATCTTCACGAACATCCATTCCACCGTGGTGGATCCGAAGAATTTCGACGAAAAGAGTTTTGTCGATTTCAAAGGCGATGTTTGCATCATTCCCCCCAACAGTTTCGCGCTGGCGCGTACCGTGGAATATTTCCGCATCCCGCGCAGCGTGCTCACGATCTGTTTGGGCAAAAGCACTTATGCGCGATGCGGCATCATCGTCAACGTGACCCCTTTCGAGCCGGAATGGGAAGGCTACGTCACGCTCGAATTCAGCAACACCACGCCGCTGCCTGCCAAGATCTACGCGGGCGAAGGCTGTGCCCAAGTGCTGTTTTTTGAAAGCGATGAAATCTGCGAAACCAGTTACCGTGACCGAGGTGGCAAATACCAGGGGCAGCGCGGCGTGACATTGCCTAAAACCTGAGCAATCACCGCCGATAAAGTGACAAAGCCACTCACTTCAAGGATGTGACAATCGATACATTGCTGTAGGATCCAAGCTGGTGTTGAGTGCCTCCGGGCACGCTGACGGTCACGGTTCAATGGTGCAGCGCCGACATTTGTTGGCGCCTTCAAGAACAAATGCCCATGTTCCGGATCACACGCTGTGTGACCACACGGAAGCCTACGGCTTCAGGGAGGGGGTGGTCATGTATCAATGCTCTTGTAGTACCTTTTTGTCTGGGCCTATTCCCCCATGCGCCGACCCCTGCAATCTCCCGCGTTGATCAACGCGTTCTACGACAGCGTTCGCCCCGAACAACGCGAAACCGCTCAAGCCATCCAGAAGGCCATCCTGGCCACGGCCCCGCAGCTGCGTCCTGAAGTGAAGTGGGGCAACCTGGTGTTCACCAACGACGGCGACAACCTGCTGGCCATCGTGATGTTCAAGGCCAATGCGCACCTGCAGGTCTTCAACGGCGTGCTGCTGCTGGGCGATTTCCCCGAGCTGCAAGGCGCCGGCAAGGGCATGCGACACGTCAAGTTCCGCTATCGTCACCCCATCGACGACAAGCTCGTCAGCGAACTCACCCAGGCCAGCATCGATGCCTGGAGCCGCTCGATGCGCTCACCAGCGCGTTAAGGAAAGCGCTAAGGTTTTCGCCAGGGTGTGCACCGCACCTGGGCGCGCTTTCCTACAATAGGGCAGCTGCTTCAATCCTGCATGGCCGTTCCTATGCTCAATGCCGACCTCCATTGCCATTCCAGTGTGTCCGATGGCACGCTGACCCCGGAGGAGGTCGCCGAACGCGCCCATCGCAATGGCGTGCAACTCTGGGCCCTGACGGACCATGACGAGATCGGCGGCCAGGCGCGGGCCCGGGCCGCTGCCGCCAGCCAGGGCATGGGCTACCTCACGGGCACCGAGATCTCCGTCACCTTCATCCAGCACACGGTGCACATCGTCGGGCTGGGTTTCGATGCCGAAGACCCGGCCATGGTCGAAGGTCTGGCGCACACCCGTGGTGGCCGTGAACGCCGCGCTCGCGACATGGCCGCCGGGCTGGAGCGTGTCGGCATCCAGGGCGCGTTCGAAGGCGCCTTGAAATTCGTGGGCAATCCCGACCTGATCTCTCGCACCCATTTCGCGCGTTACCTGGTCGAGGCCGGCCACTGCGCCGACACGCACGAGGTCTTCCGCCGCTTTCTCACCGACGGCAAGCCCGGTTATGTCGAACACCGCTGGGCCAGCCTGGCCGATGCCGTGCGCTGGATCACCGGCGCCGGCGGCATCGCCGTGATCGCACACCCGGGCCGCTACGACTTCACGCCCAACGAGGAGTTCGCGCTCTTCACCGAGTTCAAGGCGCTGGGCGGGCAGGGCGTCGAGGTGGTCACGGGCAGCCACACGCCGGCCGAGTACCTCAAGTACGCCGACATGGCGCAGGAGTTCGACCTGCTCGCCTCGCGCGGCTCCGATTTCCACGACCCGGCCGAAAGCCACACGGACCTCGGCACCTTGCCCGATCTGCCGCGCCAGCTCAAGCCCGTGTGGGAAGCGTTGGAACACCGCGTCCACCAGCCTTGATGCGGAGGGCCTGATACGCTCGTGTCATGGCCCAGTATTTCGAAGTCCACCCCCAGCATCCCCAGCCCCGTCTGCTCAAGCAGGCGGCCGCCATCCTGCAGCAAGGCGGCGTGGCCGCGGTGCCCACCGATTCCAGCTACGCCCTGGTCTGTCACCTCGATGACAAGTCGGCGGTGGACGCCTTGCGCCGCATCCGCGCCGTGGACGAGCGCCACCACCTGACCCTGCTGTGCCGCGACCTGTCCGAGCTGGCCAGCTACGCGCGCGTGGACAACCAGCAGTACCGGCTGCTCAAGGCCGCGACGCCAGGCCCCTACACCTTCATCCTGGAGGCGACCAAGGAAGTGCCACGGCGCGTATCGCATCCCTCTCGACGCACCATTGGCCTGCGGGTGCCGGACCACATCGTCACGCAAGCCCTGCTGGAGCTGATGGGGCAGCCCCTGCTGGCCACCACGCTGATCCTGCCGGGCCAGCAGCAGGCCCTCAACGATGCGCATGAGATCCGTGAGCTTTTGCAGAAACAGGTGCAGGCGGTGGTCGATGCGGGCGCCTGCCCGATGGAGCCCACCTCGGTGATCGACCTCAGTGCGGGCGAGCCGCGCGTGGTACGCCAGGGACGGGGCGATGTCGAGGCGCTGGGTCTGGTCTTCGTGGCCGAAGAAGACTAGCCAGCCCGGCCTGCCGCCAGCGATTCGCCCAGCCAATCGGCATCGAACCCCAGGCGCCATTGGCCGCGCACGTTGAGCAGCGGCACGCCGGGCGCGCCTTGGGCATCGAAGATGCGCTTGCAGGCCTCATGCTGATCGATGTTGCATTCGCGCCAGGGGACGCCATGCGCCTTGAACCAGGCGCGGGCCCGTGCGCAGTAGGGACAGTCGGTGGTCGTGAACATCATGATGTCGCCAGGCTGGGCGTGCGCCTGCACCGACTGAACAGCGTGCTCGCCACGCCACCATGCCCAGGCCTGGCTGGCGCCCCACACCACGGCGACGATCAGCAGCAGTGATCGCCAGGAGGCCGTTCGTGGGAGTGTGGCGTCCATGGCTGCGATGCTGTCAGGCCGACGGCGGCGGTGCCGACTTCTGGCCGATCTTGCTTTCCTGGCCGGCCAGCAGCTTGCGGATGTTGGCCTCGTGGCGCCAGATCAGCAGCAGGCTCATCACCAGCACACCCCAGGTCTGCGGCTGCAGGCCGTGGAAGGCCCACTGGATCAGCGGTGCGGCGATGGCGGCGCACAGCGCGGCCAGCGACGAATAGCGCGTGATGGCGGCCACGGCCAACCAGGCCAGCAGCACCAGCCCACCCATGGCCGGGTCGAACGCGAGCAGGGCACCGGCCGCCGTGGCCACGCCCTTGCCGCCCTCGAACTTGAAGAAAACGGGCCACAGGTGCCCCAGGAAGGCGCCCAGGCCTACCAGCGTCACCGTGAGGTCATCGAAACCCCACTGCCTGGCGGCCAGCACGGGCAGGTAGGCCTTCAGGGCATCGAACACCAGCGTCAGCACCGCGGCGCCCTTGTTGCCGGAGCGCAGCACATTGGTCGCCCCGGGGTTGCCCGAACCGTAGCTGCGCGGATCGGCCAGCCCGAACAGGCGGCTCACGATCACCGCGAACGACAGTGACCCGATCAGGTAGCCGATCACGGCGCCGAGGGCTGCGGTCAGGGGAGAGGCGGGTGCGAGCGAATCCATGGTGCGGCAGAAAAAACGTGCGGGGAAGCTGGGGCGCAAGTGTAGGGCACGGGCGTGACGCCTCCGGCCGCGCAGCTTTCCTGCCCGGTGTGAGGCATCTGACGCCGACCGAGTTCCTCGGGTAAAGCCCCAGCGTGCCTCCCCATGCCCCTGCCCGACAATACGCCGCATCGCAATGTGAGAGACACACGATGATTTCGTACGACCGTTCGTCTGGTTCCCGCTGGGTCTGGCTCGTGGCCGGTGTGGCGGTGCTGGGCAGCGCCACCGCGGCTTGGTGGTGGTTTGGCTCTAACCGGGCTGCCGAGACGGTGGCCACGGCCGAGGCCGCTTCGGCGCCGGGGCCCGGCCCTGTCGTCAACCTGGCGGCCCCCGTCAGCGAAGCCCCTGATGGCCGCCCGAACGATTTCACGCCCCAGGAGTGGAGTTCCCTGAAGGAAGCCGTGGGCAACAAGCCCGACGGTGTCAAGGAACTCAAGCGCATCACTGCCTTCTTGCGCTACCAGCGTGGCTTCGAGCAATGGCAGGCCCTGCAGGATTCGTCCAAGACGGCCGAGCGCCATGCCCTGGCGCAGCAGTTGCTGGACCAACTGCCCGACCGCATCGCCAACATGGAGATGACCATGGGCGAATCGTTGCTGATCTGCGGCGTGCTGCTGACCGACCTGGAGCCTGACGAAGCCGCGCGGACCCAGAAGATGGAAGCCTGCAAGACCAAGCTGGAGGGCCTCGCGCCCAAGCTGGACAACGAGCAGGCCCTGCGTGATGCCGAATGCCGCACCGAATTCCTGCGCCGCCAGGCAGCCATCGTGGCCGAATACCAGGCCCAGCCGGAATCCCAGCGCAACCAGGCCAAGTTCGAGAAGGACATCGAAACCGCCCGCCGCTCGGTGTACGACAGCCCGAACTGCGGCCGGTGATGTGGCGTGAGTGGGTGAGGAGCGGTCGAAGGGCTCGATAGAATGCCCTCCATGCCATCGTCACCCCAAGCGCAAGCAACTTATCCCTCTTCATCCTGGCCCCGCTGGCTGGGCATGGCCGCACTCGCGGTGGTGGTAGGGCTGCTCCTGTGGTTGCATGCCGTCATCCTGGCGCCCTTCGTGCTGAGCCTGGCCCTGGCCTATGTGCTGGAGCCAGGGGTGTCGGCGCTCACGCGGCGTGGCCTGCCACGGGTGCTGTCGGTCAGCCTGTGCCTGCTGGCTGCCGTGCTGCTGGGCCTGTTCCTGGTGCTGCTGCTGGTGCCCATCGTGGTCGATCTGGCACCCATGCTGAAAGAGCAGTTGCCCGAAATCGCCGGCCGCCTGTGGCACACCCTGGTGCCCTGGCTGGACCAGATGGGCGTGCGCGTCCCTCAGGAACTGAGCGACCTGCGCCCCTGGTTTGTCAAGCAGTTCAACACCCATGGCGAGCGCTGGGCGGGCACCTTGGTCAGTTCCCTTCGCGTTGGCGGCAGCCTGCTGCTCACCTTGTCTGGCCTGGCGGTGCTGGTGCCGGTGCTGGCTTTCTATTGGCTGCTGGATTGGGCCTCGCTGATGAGCCGGGCCCGCGCCATGGTGCCCCCTCGCTGGCGGCCCGGCATGGACGATTTCCTGGCCGAAGCCGACGAGATGCTGGGCGGTTATCTGCGCGGCCAGATCCTGGTGATGCTGATCCTGGCGGCGTTCTACAGCATCGGCCTGATGCTGTTCGGCTTCAACCTGGCATTGCCCATTGGTGTGTTCACCGGTCTGGCGGTGTTCATTCCCTACCTGGGCTTCGGCCTGGGCCTGGTGCTGGCCATCCTGTCCGGCCTGTTGCAGTTCGCGGCTGAGCCTGGCTCCGCCACCTTGTGGTGGCCGCTGGTGGCCGTGGCCGTGGTCTATGGCATCGGGCAGTTCGTCGAGAGCCTGTTCCTCACGCCGCGCCTGGTGGGTGAGCGCATCGGTCTGCACCCCGCCGGCGTCATCTTCGTGCTGATGCTGTTCGGCCAGTGGATGGGCTTCGTTGGCATCTTGATGGCCCTGCCGGTGAGCGCCTTGCTGATGGTGGTGCTGCGGCGCGCGATCGCCATGTACCGTGGCAGCCACCTGTTCCGAGTGCCGGCCGAGCCGGAGCCTGAAGCGGCTGCGGCCTTGGCCGATGCAGCCCCGCTGTCGGCCACGCAGCCGCCCGCCGCCCCCGGAGCGCGTGTGTGAGCCTGCTCGCGGATCTGCCCGACATGCTGTCGCCGCCCCCCATGGCCCCCGTGATGCGCCAACTGGCGCTGGACCTGGAGCCCATGGCGCCCACGGGCCTGGACCAGTTCGTGCCCGAGGGCAACGAAGAGCTGCTGGCCTGGCTGCACGCCTGGCCCGACAGCGCGCAACCTGGTGCGCCGGCCTACCTGTGGGGGCCCGCCGGTACCGGCAAGACGCACCTGCTGCGGGGCCTGGCCCAGCAGGCCCTGGCCCAGGGCTGGCACGTGCTGTGGCTGGGCCGGCAAGGCTTCCAGTCGTGGGAGGTCGCGAATGCGGCCGCCTCCACCCTGGTATTGATGGACGATTGCGAGTCCCTGGACAGCACCCAGCAGCACTGGGCCTTCAACCTGTTCATCGAGAACGCCGCCGTGCTGGCGCAACAGAAAGCGTCGGCTGAACAGGGCGTGGCGCCCGGCATGGCCATCGTGGCCGCTGGCCGCATGCCGCCGGTGGACCTGCCCGTGCGCGACGACCTGCGCACCCGCCTGGGCTGGGGCCTGATCTTCGGCGTCCAGCCCCTGGGCGAGGAGGGCGCCAAGGCCGTGCTGACCCAGGAAGCCCAGCGCCGCGGCGTGCGCCTGGCCGAGGGCGTGTTGCCCTACCTGCTCACGCATTTCAGCCGTGACCTGACCTTTTTGATGAATCTGCTGGAGCGGCTGGACCGCTTCGCGCTGGCGGAGCAACGGCTCGTGACCGTGCCCTTGCTCAAGCAAATGCTGGCGCAGGAGACCGAATGAACCTCTGTCTGTTTGATCTGGACCACACTTTGCTGCCGCTGGACTCCGACCACGAGTTCGGCGAGTTCCTCATCCGCGTCGGGCTGGCCGACCCGGTGACGCACCGTGCCCGCAACGATGCCTTCTATCAGCAGTACGTCGACGGCACCCTGGTGCTGGACGATTACATCGCCTTCACCACCAGCGTGTGGCGCGACCTCGATCCCGAGGAACAGCGCGCCCTGCAGGACCGTTTCATGGACGATGTGATCCGTCCGGCGCTGCAGCCCCAGGCCCTGGAACTGGTCCGCCAGCACCAGGCCAAGGGCGATCTGGTGGCCATCGTCACGGCCACCAACGAGTTCGTCACCCAGCCCATCGCCGAGGCCTTCGGCGTGCCGGATCTGATCGCCGTGAAGCTCGTTCGCGACGCCCAGGGCAGGGTCACCGGTGAAATTGATGGCGTGCCGTCCTTCAGAGAAGGCAAAATCACGCGGGTGGACGACTGGCTCGCGCAACGCGGCCTGTCGTTCGATGATTTCGAACGCGTCAGCTTCTACAGCGATTCGCCGAACGACCTGCCCCTGCTGTACCGGGCCACGGACCCGGTGGCCACCAACCCGAGCCCCGCGCTGGAAGCCGAGGCCAAAACGCGTGGTTGGCGCCTGTTGTATCTTTTTTCATGATCAAGAGTCTGATTGACAAAATCCTGCGCAAGGCGCCTGCCAAGCCGCGCGCGTCGTCCGGCAAGTCGGGCGCGAAGCCGCGCATCCCGACCGGCAAGCGCGTCGAGGTGCCCCAGAGCGAGCACGGCATCGACGCCAACCTGGTCGACGACCGCGCCATCAAGGTCGTCAAGACCCTGCAGGACGCCGGCTACGAGGCCTACATCGTCGGTGGCGCCGTGCGCGACCTGCTGCTGGGCCTGCGCCCCAAGGATTTCGACGTGGCCACCAACGCCACGCCCGAGCAGGTCAAGGGCCTGTTCCGCCGCGCCTTCATCATCGGCCGCCGGTTCCGCATCGTGCACGTGGTGTACGGCCGTGGGCGCGAGCATGAGGTGATCGAGGTCTCCACCTTCCGCGCCTACCTCGATGCCACCGAGGCCGAGCAGGTCGCCGGCAACGAGAAGACCTCCAAGAAGGAACTGGCCGACAAGTCCCACGTGGTGGACGCCAGCGGCCGCGTGCTGCGCGACAACGTCTGGGGCCCGCAGGACCAGGACGCCGCCCGCCGCGACTTCACCATCAACGCCATGTACTACGACCCGAGCACGGGCGTGGTGGTGGACTACCACGGTGGCATCAAGGATGCCAAGAAGCGCCTGCTGCGCATGATTGGCGTGCCCGACGTGCGCTACCGCGAAGACCCGGTGCGCATCATCCGCGTGGTGCGCTTCGCGGCCAAGCTAGGCTTCGAGATCGAGCCCAAGACCCGCGAGCCGCTGCAGGCCATGGCCCAGCTGCTGAGCAACGTGCCGCAATCCCGTCTGTTCGACGAGATGATCAAGCTGCTGCAGACCGGCCACGCCCGCGCCTCGCTCGACGAGCTGCGCAAGCAGGGCCTTGACCGCGGCATCTTTCCGGTGCTCGATGCGGTGTTCGACAGCTCGCGCCAGCAGCACGCTGACCGCGCCCGCTTCATCGACCTGGCCCTGGCCGACACCGACCGCCGCGTGGGCGAAGACAAGCCCGTGGCGCCCAGCTTCCTGCTGGCCTGCCTGCTGTGGCACGACGTGCTGGCCCAGTGGAAGCGCAACCTGGCCCAGGGCGAGCACAACTTCCCGGCCCTGCAGCAGGCCACCGACGCCGTGTTCGACGCCCGCATCGGCGACATCTCCGGCCGCGGCAAGCTGGCCGCCGACATGCGCGAGATCTGGACCATGCAGCCGCGCTTCGAGCGCCGCATCGGCAGCGGGCCGCTGTCGCTGGTCGAGCAGCCCCGTTTCCGCGCCGGTTTCGACTTCCTGCGCCTGCGTGCCCAGGTGGGCGAGGTGGACGCCGAGTTGGCCGACTGGTGGGAATCGTTCTCGCTGGGCGACAACCACGAGCGCCGTCACCTGATGGACGTGGCCCGCGAGCAGGAAATCGCCAAGCGCCAGAGCCGTGGCAGTCAATCCGCCGAGGGCGGTGATGCCGGCCCCGCGGGCGATGCCCCCACCAAGAAGCGCCGCCGTCGTCGCCGCAAGCCGGCAGGTGAGGGCGGTGGCCGCAGCGAGGCAGCCGGGGAATGAGCATGGGCCTTCCCAGCTTCCGGGCATACGTCGGACTGGGAGGCAACCTGGGCGATGTGCCCGCCACTTTCCGGGATGTGCTGGCCCGGTTGGCGGCTGTGCCGTCTACCGAGGTCGAAGGGGTGTCCTCGCTCTACCGCACCAAGCCGGTGGACGCGACGGGCCCTGATTTTCTCAATGCAGTCGTGGCCGTGCGGACCTCGCTGGGGCCGCTTGAGCTGCTGGGTGTCCTGCAAAGCATCGAGCGCGCACACAACCGCGAGCGCCCCTACCGCAACGCCCCCCGCACGCTGGACCTGGACCTGCTGTGGTTCGGCGGCCTGGAGCTGAATCGCCCAGAACTGACCGTGCCGCACCCCCGCATGCACCAGCGCGCCTTTGTGCTGGCCCCCCTGGCGGAACTGGTGTCCAAACTGCCGCCAGACACCGCCAACCAGGGCGGAAACCCTGTTTTGCCCGAGGCTTCCGCCATCGAGGCATATTCCCAAACACAGGGAATCGAGCGTTTGAACGAATTGAAACCCTGACCCGGGTTGGAATTTCAGCAATTTCGCAGTAGAATCCAAGGCTTCGCTGGTGGGGCTGCATTGATTCGTTCAATTTCGGATCATGCTTTGCAAAGAAGTCCACCTGCGGCGCGGCTCGATGAACATCGTGCACACCCCATAGGGCAAACCCGTTTCCTTCCGCCTAACCGGAAGCGGAAACAGGAGACGGGAGGGAAAACCGGCCCGGCCTGGAGGCCTGTGCGATCGACTTGGGTGGTGCCGTTGGTGGCCATGATCCCAGCCCCGTGAATGCATTCATCTGAAAGTGATTTTGTAATGACGACCATCCGTGTCAAAGAGAACGAGCCGTTCGACGTCGCCCTGCGCCGCTTCAAGCGCACCATCGAAAAGCTGGGTCTGCTGACCGAACTGCGCGCCCGCGAGTTCTACGAGAAGCCCACCGCTGAGCGCAAGCGCAAGAAGGCCGCGGCCGTCAAGCGTCATTACAAGCGCGTGCGCAGCATGCAGCTGCCCAAGAAGCTGTACTGATCACCATCGGTCGCTTCTGCGGTCACAATGCGCCAGACACGGCGCGCTGACTTGCCGACAAGCCCGCGCGGGGACGCCCATGCGGGCTTTTGCTTTTTCTCTGCCTGATTCTTCAAGAAGACGAACACCATGAGCCTCAAAGAACGCATCACCGACGACATGAAGGCCGCCATGCGCGCCAAGGAAGCCGAGCGTCTGGGCACCATCCGCATGCTGCTGGCTGCGATGAAGCAAAAGGAAGTCGACGAGCGCGTGGCGCTGGACGACACCATGGTCGTGGCCATCGTCGACAAGCTGATCAAGCAGCGCAAGGACGCCGCCCAGCAATACGAGGCCGGTGCCCGTCAGGATCTGGCCGACAAGGAAAAGTCCGAGATCGTCGTGCTGGAGGCCTACCTGCCCAAGCGCCTGAGCGCCGAGGAAACCTTGGCTGCCGTGAAGGCCATCGTGGCCGAGCTGGGTGCTTCGGGCCCCGGCGACATGGGCAAGGTGATGGGCGTGGTCAAGCAGCGCCTGGCTGGCCAGGCCGAGATGGGCCAGGTGTCCGCCGCCGTGAAGGCCGCGCTGGCCGGTTGATCCGAACAAGAGCACGAGGAGCACGCACATGAACCAGTCCGTTTCGCTGCAGCCCATCGCTGAAGATGTCTACGCGGCCCCGCAACTGTCGGCCGAGGCCATGGCGTCGGCAGCAGAGGCCGGCTTCAAGGCCGTGATCAACAACCGCCCGGACATGGAAGGCGGCCCTGATCAGCCCACCAGCGAGGCCATCGAGGCCGCCGCCAAGGCCGCGGGCCTGCAGTACGCCTACCTGCCGGTGCAGGGCGGCTACCAGTCGCCCGAAGAGATCGCGAAATGCGCGGCCCTGCTGAAGGAGTTGCCGCGCCCGCTGCTGATGTTCTGCCGCAGCGGCGCCCGTTCGACCAAGCTCTACCACCAGGCCATCGCCCTCGACGAGTGACATGCGCGCCTACATCCGCTTGATGGATGGGGTGTCGCACTGGCTGGGCATGCTGGCGGCCTGGGCGCTGCTGGCCGCCTGTGTGATCAGCGGCGGCAACGCCCTGATCCGCTACTGCTTCAACCTCGGCTCCAACGCCTGGCTGGAGGCGCAGTGGTACCTGTTCGCGCTGGCTGTGTTCGCCGGTGCGCCGATGCTGCTCAAACTCAATGAGCATGTGCGCGTGGACGTGATCTACGGCGGCCGCTCGCCCCGGGCCAAGGCCTGGGTCGATGCCCTGGGCCTGCTGTTCGTGCTGCTGCCCGTGTGCGCGGTGGTGGTGCACCTGTCCTGGCCCTTCGTGCTCGATGCCTGGCAGCAGAACGAGCATTCGCCCAGCGCGGGCGGGCTGCTGCGCTGGCCGGTCAAGGCGTCGATCCCGGCGGGGTTCGTGCTGCTGGGTTTGCAGGGCCTGGCCGAGTTCTTCAAGCGGGTGGGCTATCTGCGCGGCACCCTTGACATGGACACGCAGTACGAAAGGCCGCTGCAATGATCGCGCAGGAGTACATGGCGCCGCTGATGTTCGCGGCGCTGGTGGTGGTCATGCTCGTGGGCTTCCCGGTGGCGTTCTCGCTGGCTGGGCTGGGGCTGGGCTTTGGCTACTTCGCCGTGTCCATGGGCTACTTTCCGGAAGCCTTCATGGGCAACCTGCCGCTCAAGCTCTTCGGCATCGTGTCCAACGAGTTGCTGCTGGCCATTCCCTTCTTCACCTTCATGGGCGCGGTGCTCGAGCGCTGCGGCCTGGCGGAAGACCTGCTGGAAGGCACGGGGCAGCTCTTCGGCAGCAAGCCTGGCGGGCTGGGCTTCGCCGTGATCATCGTGGGCGCGGTGCTCGGTGCCATCACCGGCACGGTGGCCGCCAGCGTGATCGCCATGGGCGTGATCTCGCTGCCGGTGATGATGCGCTACGGCTACGACATGCGCTACGCCACGGGCGTGATCGCCGCCTCGGGCACCATCACGCAGCTGATCCCGCCCTCGCTGGTGCTCGTGGTACTGGCCGACCAGTTGGGCCGCTCCGTGGGCGACATGTACCTGGGCGCCATCGGCCCCTCGCTGCTGCAGACGGCCATCTTCCTGCTGTTCACGCTGGGGGTGGCGGTGCTGCGACCGCAATGGGTACCAGCGCTGCCGCCAGAGGCCCGCACGCTGCGCGGCGCGGCCCTGGTCAAGCGCGTGCTGTGGGGCATGCTGCCCTCCATCGTGCTGATCTTCCTGGTGCTGGGCACGCTGTTCATGGGCATCGCGACGCCCACGGAGGCTGGGGCCCTGGGTGCGCTCGGCGCGGTGGTGCTGGCGGGCCTGCACCGTCGCCTGAGCCTCAAACTGCTGTGGCAGGCCATGGATGCCACCGTGCGCGTCACGGCCATGGTGATCTTCATCCTGCTGGGCTCCAGCGTGTTCTCGCTGGTGTTCCAGGGCGTGGACGGCAATGTGTGGATCGAGCACATGCTGTCGCAACTGCCGGGCGGCCCGATCGGCTTCCTGATCGTGGTGAACATCTTCGTGTTCTTCCTGGCCTTCTTCCTCGATTTCTTCGAGATCGCCTTCATCATCGTGCCGCTGCTGGCGCCGGTGGCCGAGAAGCTGGGCATCGACCTGGTGTGGTTTGGCGTGCTGCTGTGCGTGAACATGCAGACCAGCTTCATGCACCCGCCTTTCGGCTTCGCGCTGTTCTACCTGCGTGGCGTGGGCGACCAGGTCTACAAGAGCGGCGCGATCCCGAAGCCGCTGGCCTCACGTGACATCTACCTGGGCGCGATCCCCTGGGTGGGCATGCAGCTGATCCTGGTGGCGGTGGTGATCTTCTGGCCTGAGTCGGTCACCTACTGGCTGGACAAGGCCCCGCAGGTGAACCCGGACGATGTGCACATCGAGATGCAGATCGAGGACACAGGCGCCAGTGCCGATCCGGCCATGCCCGAGGTGCCGACTACGCCGGATGAGGCGCAGTCGGGCCCCGCGGAGGCTTCTCAGCCTACAGCGCCGCAGCTCACCGCTCCCTGACCCGATCGGCCGCATCCACGGGCGGTGGCTCCTTGCGCGTGGCCAGGTAGATCATCAGCACGACCAGGCCGGCATCAACCATCCAGGTCACGGGCTTCATGCCGACCAGCGCGGCGGTGATGGCTGCGCTGGCCGCGATGCCGATGCAGGCGGCCCATTTGCCGCGCCGGCTGATCTGGCGATGCTCCACCCAGCGACGCAGCCCGGGGCCGAAGCGCGGGTGGTCCAGCAGGCGCTGACGCATCACCGGATCGCCCTTGCCATAGGCCCACACGCCGATCAGCAGGAAGATGGTGGTGGGCAGCAGCGGGATGAAGGCGTTGGCGATCCCGATGGCGAACGAGGTGGCGCCCAGCACGCGCCAGGCACGGTTGGACAGCTTGGACGGTGTCGAGGCGCTGGGCGCTGGCGGATGGTCGGTAGGCGTCGGCTCGTCGGGGCGGCGCATGGAAGCTCATTGATCTGGCGGGAAGCCCGTGCCTTATTGTGGATCAAGCAGCCAGGCGCCGTAGGGCAGGCAGCAAAAAGGGCCCATGAGGGCCCCTGCTGGGTGTCAATTCGCCGAGGCGAATGTCAAAGCTTCGCGCTCTGCATGTAGCGGTCGAACGTGGCCTCGGTGAAGCGGAACCACATGTTCTGGTCGGCGCGGAACTTGGCCAGATCCGGGTAGATCTTCTTCCAGTTCGGGTTCTTGGCGTTCAGCTCTTCGTAGATGTCCATCGAGGCCTTGAAGGCCGCGTCCATCACCGATTTCGGGAACTGCACCAGCTGCGTCTTGGCGGCCACCAACTGCTTGAGCGCTACCGGGTTGCGGGCGTCGTAGCGGGCCTGCATCTCGGTGTGGGCCAGGCCGGCGGCGGCTTCCACCATGGCCTTGTACTCGGGCGTCAGGCTGTCGTAGGCCTTCTGGTTGATGTAGAAATCAAGCTGCGGGCCGCCTTCCCACCAGCCAGGGAAGTGGTAGAAGGGTGCCACCTTGTTGAAGCCCAGCTTGTGGTCGTCGTAGGGGCCTACCCACTCGGCGGCGTCGATGGTGCCTTTTTCCAATGCCTGGTAGATCTCGCCGCCGGGCAGGTTCTGCGGCACCGAGCCCAGGCGCTCGATCACCTTGCCGGCGAAGCCGCCGATGCGCATCTTCAGGCCCTTCATATCCTCCAGGCCCTTGATGGGCTTGCGGAACCAGCCACCCATCTGCGCGCCGGTGTTGCCGCCGGGGAAGTTGATGATGTCGTACTGCGCGTAGAACTCGCGCATCAGCTTCAGGCCGTTGCCTTCGTACATCCAGGCGCTCATCTGGCGCGAGTTCAGGCCGAAGGGGATGGCGCTGCCCAGCGCGAAGGTCTCGTCCTTGCCGACGAAGTAGTAGGGCGCCGTGTGAGCAATCTCGACGGTGCGGTTCTTCACGCCATCGACCACGCCGAACGGGGGCATCAGCTCGCCACCCGCATGCACCGAGATCTGGAACTTGCCGCCTGACATCTCGTGGATCTTCTTGGCGAAGACCTCGGCGGTGCCGTAAATGGTGTCCAGCGATTTGGGGAAGCTGGAGGCCAGACGCCAGCGCAGCGCGGTCTGCGCGTGCACGATGGCGGGGGCGCTGCCTGCTGCGAGGATGCCGGCCAGGCCGGCTTGGTGGATGAAGGAACGACGTTGCATGGCGCGGCCTCCTGAGGTCCGTTGCGGGGTGTTGTTCGAATCGACGGCGCTGCCTCGCAATGGGCGGCGCGGATCGATTCTAGGAGGCGGCAGGGGCGCGCATGCAAGCGCGGCCCGAGGGCTTACCCCAGGCGCGCGGCGTGATCCGTGGGATTGACGGCGCGGCCCACGCGCTGAAGACGCTCAGTGCCCGGCGATCTTCATCTTCTCGAGCAGGATCGAGCCGACCGTCTTGCTGCCATAGGTGTAAGCATCGGAACCCACGGCCACGATCTGCTGGAACATCTCGCCCAGGTGGCCGGCGATGGTGATCTCCTGCACCGGGAAGGCGATCTCGCCGTTCTCGACCCAGTAGCCGGCCGCGCCGCGCGAGTAGTCGCCCGTCACGTAGTTCACGCCCTGGCCCATCAGCTCGGTCACGAACAGGCCGGTGCCGAGCTTCTTGAGCATGGCGGGCAGGTCGTCGCCGGGGCGGGTGAGCTTGCTCTTGAGCGTGAGGTTCTGCGAGCCGCCAGCGTGGCCGGTGGTCTTCATGCCCAGTTTGCGGGCCGAGTAGCTCGACAGGAAATAGGTCTGCGTGACGCCGCCCTTGACGATGCTGCGCTTGCGCGTGAGCACGCCTTCGTCATCGAAGGGGGCGCTGCCTTTGCCCTTGAGGATGTGCGGATCCTCCAGCACGTCGATGTGCTTGGGGAAGATGGGCTTGCCCAGGCTGTCGAGCAGGAAGGTGGCCTTGCGGTACAGCGCGCCACCGCTGGTGGCCTGCACGTAGGCGCCCAGCAGGCCGGCGGCCAGCGTGTTCTCGAACAGCACCGGCACTTCGCAGGTGGCGATCTTGCGGGATTTCAGGCGCGAGAGGGCGCGCTCGGCGGCGTAGCGGCCCACGATCTCGGGCTTGGCCATGTCGCGGGCATCGCGCTCGGAGGTGTACCAGAAGTCCCGCTGCATGTCGTTGCCGCGCCCGGCGATGGGCGAGACCGACAGGGAGTGGCGCGAGCTGGCGTAGCCGCCGCGGAAACCGCGCGTGTTGCCCGCGAAGAAGTGCGATTGCTGGGCCGAGACGCTGGCGCCTTCGGAGTTGGTGATGCGGCGATCGACGGCCAGGGCAGCGGCCTCTGAACGACGGGCCAGCTCGGCGGCCTTGTCGGCATCGACCTTCCAGGGGTGGAACAGGTCCAGGTCCCGGGTGGCAGCCTTGCCCAGGGCCAGGTCTTCCTCGTCCGGCAGGCCGGCGACGGGGTCTTCGGCGGTGAAGCGGGCGATGTCGTAGGCGGCGCGCACCGTCTGCTCCAGCGAGGCGGGCGAGAAATCGGAGGTGCTGGCGTTGCCGCGGCGCTGGCCCAGGTAGACCGTCACGCCGATGGATTTGTCGCGGTTGCGCTCGACGCTTTCTAGCTTGCCCTTGCGCACGGACACCGACAGGCCCACGCCTTCGGAAACCTCCGCGCCGGCATCCGTGGCGCCGACCTTGCGGGCCAGGGCGAGCGTGTCTTCGATCAGGGACTGGAACTGCTCGCGGCTGTAGGAGAAGCCATTGCTGGGTTTGGAGGCGGCGGACTTGGGTTGTTTGACGGCCATGTTGTGGTGTGTCGATGGTGGCCCCCGTATCATAGCGAGGACATGAATTCGAACCATTCCCACCCCGAAGAGGGTTTTGATCCCGAAGACGACGGCCTGGACGACCGTCCGCCGAGCAAAAGCATGCTCAAGCGTGCCATGCATGAGCTGCAGGAGCTCGGCGAGCACCTGCTGGCCATGCCCGACGCACGTCTCAAGGCCATCGACATGCCCGAGCGCCTGCGTGATGCGCTGGACGACTACAAGCGCACGCGTTCCTTCGAAGGCAAGCGCCGCCAGTTGCAGTTCATCGGCAAGATCCTGCGCTCGGTCGATGCCGAACCGCTGCGCGAGGCCGTGGCCACGTTCAAGCTGGGGCACGCGCAGAATTCGTTGGCGTTGCACCAGGCGGAACGCTGGCGCGCCGACCTCGTCAACGACGAGAAAAGCACCTTGACCCAATGGGCCGAGGAGTTCCCGGGCACCGACCTGCAGCAGTTGCGCGCCCTGGTGCGCAATGCGCGCAAGGACGCCGCCGCGGCGCCCGAGCAACGCAACGGCCGCGCCTACCGCGAGCTGTTCCAGTTCATCAAGAAGGTGCTCGAAGCGAACGATTCGGCGGGCGGCCCGCCCGTGGCCGATGCCGTCGATGACGACGCCAAGGATGACGACCGGTGAGCAGTGTTCCAGCTGATCAGCGCCCACTGGAGGCTGTGCGCATCGGCGTGGTCTCCGTGAGCGACCGCGCCAGCACCGGCGTCTACGTGGACAAAGGCCTGCCGGCGCTGCAGGACTGGCTGGGCCGGGCCGTGCGCAACCCCATCGAGTGGGTGCCGCGCCTGATCCCCGACGAGCGCGCCTTGATCGCCGCCACGCTGCAAGCCCTGGTGGACGACGAGCGGTGCGACCTGGTGCTGACGACGGGCGGCACCGGCCCGGCGCTGCGTGACGTCACTCCGGACGCCACCTTGGACATCGCCGACAAGGAGATGCCCGGCTTTGGCGAACAGATGCGCCAGATCAGCCTGCGCTTCGTGCCCACGGCGATCCTGTCGCGGCAGACGGCCGTGATCCGCAAGCAGGCGCTGATCCTGAACCTGCCGGGCCAGCCCAAGTCCATCGCCGAGACGCTGGAAGGTCTGAAGGACGGGCAGGGCGCCTCGGTGGTGCCGGGCATCTTCGCCGCGGTGCCTTATTGCATCGACCTGATCGGCGGCCCCTGGATCGACACCGATCCGGCGGTGTGCGCGGCCTTCAGGCCCAAGACGGCGGTGCGTACGCGCTGAATTGCCCGCCAAGCGGCTGAGCTTGGTTCAAGCCTTGGGCAAGTGCGCGGCGCGCGCCAGTTCCCCCTGAACGGCGTCGATCACTTGCTGGCGAAACCACCGGTTGGTCGGATCGGCGTCCATGTTGGCGTGCCAGTACAGGTGCGCGTCCAGTTGCGGCGGCGTCAGCGGGAAGGGGTGCAGCCGGTTGTCGAAATGCTGGTTGGCGATGCGGGCGTACTGCTCTGCCATGGTCAGCAGCATGTCCGTCTGGCTGACCACGCGGCAGGCCGCGAAGAAGTGCCGGCAGCGCAGCCCGATCTGGCGGCGCAGGCCCTGGCGGCTCAGCTCGAAATCCTCCAGGCCCAGGCCCTGGCGGCGTGCCGACACCAGCACGTGCGAGGCGGCCAGGTAGGTGTCCAGCTTCATCGGCGCCTGCTGCAGGGCAGGGTGGTCGGCACGGGCCACCACCACCAGCCGGTCCAGGATCAGGCGGGTGTGCATCACCTCGGCATCCACGGGCAGGGCGATGTCCACCACCACGTCGGCGCGGCCCAGGCGCAGCATGTCGGCCATCTCGTGGCGCTCCACGCGCACGCTGTTCACGCTGACGCCGGGGGCCAGCTGACGCAACTGCGTCATCAGGCCGGGCAGGGTGAGCGATTCCAGGATGTCGGGCATGCCGATCGTGAAGATGCGGTCCGACTTGCCTGGCTGAAACGCCTGCGGCGAGGTGCTCAGGCCGCCTTGCAGCACGGCCAGCGCCTGCCGCACCGAGGGCGCCAGCGATCGGGCGTACGGCGTGGGCAGCATGCGCCCGCCCTGGCGGGTGAACAGCGGATCGCCCAGATGCTCGCGCAGCCGGGCCAGCGCATGGCTCACGGCCGGCTGGCTCAGGTTGAGCGTGCGCGCCGCCACGGTGAGCGAGGCCTCCTGGTGGATGGCATCGAACACCAGGAAGAGGTTCAGATCCAGCTTGTTGAGATTCACACTGTGAATATAAATGGATTCAAACAATTCATTTGATTCATCTCAAGGGGATTCCTAAACTTCCGCGCGACATCCATCACCACTGGAGACCCCACATGGACTTCGGCCACTCGCCCCGCGCCCAGGAATACATCGAACGTGTCAGCGCTTTCATGCGCGACCACATCACGCCCGCCGAAGAGGCGTACCACGCCCAACTGACCGGCGTGGCCGATTGGCGACAATGGCGCCAGCCCGCCATCATGGAAGACCTGAAGGCCAAGGCGCGCGCGGCCGGCCTGTGGAACCTGTTCCTGCCCGATCCGCACCATGGCGCCGGTCTGAAGGTGGTGGAGTACGCCGCGCTGGCCGAGTTGATGGGCCATTCGCTGATGGCCGCCGAGGTGTTCAACTGCAACGCACCCGACACCGGCAACATGGAAGTGCTGCACATGTACGGCACCGCCGCGCAGCAAGACCGCTGGCTCACGCCGCTGCTCGAAGGCAAGATCCGCTCGGCCTTCTGCATGACCGAACCCGCCGTGGCATCGAGCGACGCCACCAACATGCAGGCCACCGCCGTGCCCGAGGGCGACGACATCGTCATCAACGGCCGCAAGTGGTTCAGCTCCGGCATCGGCCACCCGCACTGCCAAGTGCTGATCTTCATGGGCCTGACCGACCCGACCGCCGACCGCCACGCGCGCCATTCGATGATCCTGGTACCTTTGAGCACGCCGGGCGTGAAGATCCAGCGCATGCTGCCCGCCTTCGGCACCTATGACGAGCCTTTCGGCCACGGCGAGGTGGTGTTCGACAACGTGCGCGTGCCGAAAGAAAACGTGATCGCCGGCCTGGGGCGCGGCTTCGAGATCGCCCAGGGCCGCCTGGGCCCGGGTCGCATCCACCACTGCATGCGCACCATCGGCGCAGCGGAGCGCGCGCTGTCGCTGATGTGCGCGCGTGGCGACAGCCGCGTGGCCTTCGGCAAGCCTTTGAACCAACTGGGCGGCAACGTGGACATCATCGCGGATGCGCGCATGGCCATCGAGCAGGCCCGCCTGCTCACGCTCAAGGCCGCATGGATGATGGACACCGTCGGCGTGAAGGCCGCCATGAGCGAGATCTCGCAGATCAAGGTGGTGGCGCCCAACATGGCGCAGAAGGTGCTGGACGCGGCCATCCAGATGCACGGCGCGCTGGGCGCCACGCTGGACACGCCGCTGACCGCGCTGGCCGGCTACGTGCGCACCGTGCGCATCGTCGATGGCCCGGATGAAGTGCACCGCCGTGTGGTCGCCCGTTTCGAGCTCGGCAAACAGAAGGCTGCGCGCGATCTGGCCTGATACTGTTCAAGCACATACAAAGCGCAAGCTACCAAGAAGCGAGACAGGAGACCCATGAGCAAAGCACCCATTGACGATGCCGGCAGCGTGCGCGCGGGCGAGGAGGTCGACCTCGACCGCGTCGGCGCCTTCCTGAAGGCCTCGGGCCTCAAGCTCGAAGGCACGCCTACCCTGAAGCAGTTCCCGGGCGGCGCCTCGAACCTGACCTACCTGATCCACTACGACAACCGTGACCTGATCCTGCGGCGCCCGCCGTTCGGCCACATCGCCAAGTCGGCGCACGACATGGTGCGCGAGGCCCGCATCATGCAGGCCCTGCGCCCGGTCTACCCCACCGTGCCTGAGATCCTCGCCATCTGCGAGGACACCGAGGTCATCGGCGTGCCCTTTTACGTGATGGAGCGCCTGGTGGGGGTGATCCCGCGCCAGAACCTGCCGCGTGAACTGGCGCTCGATGCGGATCAGACGCGTCAACTGTGCCGCAACGTGATCGACCGCCTGGTTGAACTGCACAAGCTCGATCCCAGGGCCACGGGCCTGGACAGCTTTGGCAAGGGCGAGGGCTACGTGGCTCGCCAGGTCGAGGGCTGGAGCAAGCGCTACCGTGCCGCGATCACCGACGACGTCGGCGATTTCGAATCGGTGATGCAGTGGCTGGCCGACAAGCAGCCCCAGCAGGAAGTGGCCATCTGCCTGATCCACAACGATTTCCGCTTCGACAACGTCGTGCTCGATGCGCAGGATCCGCTCAAGGTGATCGGCGTGCTCGACTGGGAAATGGCCACGCTGGGCGATCCAATGATGGACCTGGGCAGCGCGCTGGCCTACTGGGTGCAGGCCGATGACGACCCGTTCATGCAGGGTTCACGCCGCCAGCCGACCAACGCGCCCGGCATGCTCACGCGCGCCGAGGTCATCGCCTACTACGGCGAGCGCACGGGCTGGAGCGTGGCCAACTTCGATTTCTACGAGGTCTATGGCCTGTTCCGGCTGATGGGCATCGTGCAGCAGATCTACAAGCGCTTCAAGGAAGGCAGCACCACCAACCCGGCGTTCGCCAACTTCGGACCCTTCGTGAACTACCTGGGCCAGCGCTGTGAGCGGATCATCGCCGCGTCCAAGCTCTGACCACATCAAACAACATCAGCATGAGCATTACCCCCAACACCTTCGATCTGAGCGGCAAGGTCGCCTTCGTCACCGGCGCCAGTCGCGGCATCGGCGAGGCCATCGCGCGCCTGCTGGCCGCGCACGGTGCGCACGTGATCGTCTCCAGCCGCAAGGCCGAATCCTGCGAGGCCGTGGCCCAGTCCATCCGCGAGGCAGGCGGCAAAGCCTCCGTGCTGGCCTGCCACGTGGGCGAGATGGCCCAGATCGACGCGGCCTTCGCCGCCGTGCGCGAGCAGTTTGGCCGGCTCGACATCCTGGTCAACAACGCGGCCACGAATCCGTACTTCGGCCACATCACCGACACCGACCTGGCTGCCTTCCAGAAGACGGTGGACGTGAACATCCGCGGCTACTTCTTCATGTGCTCGCAGGGCGCCAAGCTGATGGCGGCCAATGGCGGCGGCTCGATCATCAACATCGCTTCCGTCAACGGCGTGATCCCGGGCATGGCCCAGGGCATCTACTCCATCACCAAGGCGGCCGTGATCTCGATGACGCACGCCTTCGCCAAGGAATGCGCGCCGATGAAGGTGCGCGTCAACGCCATCCTGCCTGGCGCCACGGACACCAAGTTCGCCTCCGCCCTGGTCAAGAACGACGCGATCCTGTCCAAGGTGATGGAGCACACGCCGATCAATCGCGTGGCCGAGCCGTCGGAGATGGCCGGTGCCGCGCTGTACCTGGCCAGCGATGCGGCCAGCTACACCACCGGCGCCGCGCTCAACGTGGACGGCGGTTACCTGCTGGGTTGACGCGCTTCGATCGCCTCGGGCCGAGATGGCACCGAGGCGATTGATTCAACGGTTCACTTGACGAGCCGGTTCAGCCCTTCGGCATCGAAGTGCTCGGTCTTCTGCGCATCGCAAGGCATGCAGTCACGGCCGGCCTCGGTGCGGGCCTCGCCGGCCAGCTTCTCGACGGCCTGCCATAGCAGCGCGATCTGGTGCTCATGCCCCGAGGCATGGTCGATCAGGCCGCGCAGCGCCTGTGACAGCGGGTCATCGCCCTCGGTCACGCCATAGGCCGAGAAGCCCATCCGGGCGGCCACGGCCTCGCGCTTGGCCTGGTCTTCATCCAGCACCTGCACCTTGGCCACGATGATGCGGGCCGGGTTGCCCACGGCTGTCGCGTTCTCCGGCACCGGCTTGGTCACCACGGCGTTCGAGCCCACGCGGGCGCCATCGCCCACGGTGAAGCCCCCCAGCACCTGCGCATTGGCCCCGATGATCACGCCCTTGCCCAAGGTCGGATGGCGCTTGGAGCCTTTGCTCAGCGAGGTGCCGCCCAGAGTCACGCCCTGATAGATCGTGCAGTCGTCGCCCACCTCGGCCGTCTCGCCGATCACGACGCCCATGCCGTGGTCGATGAACACGCGACGGCCCATGCGGGCGCCCGGGTGGATCTCGATGCCCGTGAAAAAGCGGCCCCAATGCGACAGCCAGCGGCCCAGCCATTTCAAGCCGTTCGTCCAGCACCAGTGCGCCAGGCGGTGCATGGCCAGGGCGTGCAGACCGGGGTAACAGGTCAGCACTTCCCAGGCGGAGCGGGCCGCAGGGTCGCGTTCGAGGATGCAGGCGATGTCTTCTCGCAGACGGGCAAAGAGCATGGGGCGCTTATGCGTTTTTGGTATGCAAGTCGGCAAGTTTACCGGTCGGGTAAAGAACTTGCCCCACAGCGGATGGTCGCGGGCTGACCAATCAGGCTCCCCCGGAACCATCCATCAGGGCGTCTTGCTGCGACATCGATCCGTCAAGGCCTTGGCGATGCCACGCAGGATGTGGATCTCCTCCTGCCGCAATTCCGCGCGGTTGAGCAACTGGTTCAAGCGCGGCATCAACTTCTTGGGCGCATCCGGGTCGAGGAAGCCGATGTCGATCAGCGCCTGCTGCCAGTGCTCGAGCGCGCCTTGAACCGCCTGGGCGCTGGCCAGTTCGGCATCCGGTGTGCGGGCCTCGACGGGGAAACCGCCCAACGCCTGCCGCCACTCATAGGCCAGCACCTGCACCGCCTGTGCCAGGTTCAACGAGCCATAGGCGGGGTTGGTCGGGATGCTCATCACTGCATGGCAGCGGTACACATCCTCGTTGGCCATGCCATGGCGTTCGCTGCCGAACACAAACCCCACCTTGTGCACGGGCTCGGCGGCGGCCAGCGCCGCCAGACCCTCGCGCGGCGTGATCGTGGGTGGCCCGAAATCGCGCGGCGTCATCGCGGTGGCGATGGCATAGGTGACGCCATCCAGCGCTTCCTCCAGGGTGCTCACCACGCGCGCGCGCACCAGGATGTCGGCCGCGCCGCTGGCCAGGGCCACCGTCTCTTCCTGGATCAGCACGTCGTCGAAGCGTGGGCGCACCAGCACCAATTCGGAGAAGCCCATCACCTTCATCGCGCGGGCCGTCGCACCCACGTTGCCGGGGTGGCTGGTGCCGATCAGGATGAACCGCGTCGGGTCCGGCTTCACTTCAGAAATCACGCTCAAGCCCTTGAAAACACACAAAGACCACTGGGGAGGGGGTGGTCAAGACCAGGGGAAACGCCTAGAATCCTCTATTCTCGCTCGTTCTTTGTTCACCGTTGCGCCCCGTTGTTGACCTTGGCCTGGCTTTGCCGGCGGGGGTCCTCGTGTCCTTTTGCGTTGCTGTGTGCGTGTGCCCATGTGAGCACCGCCTGCGGCACGCTTGACCATCCATTGCCCCCGTCATGTCACAAGCCGCCCTGCACCCCATGCTCAACATCGCCATCAAGGCGGCCCGTGCGGCCGGGGCGATCATCAACAGGGCGTCGCTCGATGTGGAGCGGCTCACCGTCAGCGCCAAGTCGCACAATGATTTCGTGACCGAGGTGGACCAGGCGGCCGAAGAGGCCATCATCGACACGATCCTGGCGGCGTACCCCAGCCACGGCATCCTGGCTGAAGAATCCGGCCAGTCCCGGGGCAACAAAACGAGCGAATTCGTCTGGATCATCGATCCGCTGGACGGCACCACCAATTTCATCCACGGCTTCCCGGTCTACGCGGTCTCCATCGCGCTGGCCTGGCGCGGCCAGGTGCAGCAGGCCGTGGTGTACGACCCGTCCCGCAACGACCTGTTCTACGCGTCGCGCGGCAAGGGCGCCTACATGAACGACCGCCGCCTGCGCGTCTCCAAGCGCACGCGCATGCTCGACAGCCTGATCGGCACGGGCTTTCCCTTCCGCAAGGGCGACAATTTCCAGCGCTACCTCAAGATGTTCGAAGAGGTGATGGTGCAGTGCGCTGGCGTGCGCCGCCCGGGCGCTGCAGCCCTCGACCTGTGCTACGTCGCCGCCGGCTTCTACGATGGCTTCTTCGAAACAGGCCTGAGCCCCTGGGACATCGCCGCAGGCTCCCTGATGATCACCGAAGCCGGTGGCCTGGTGGGCAACTTCACTGGCGAAGCCGATTTTCTGTACCAACGCGAAGTGGTTGCCGGCAACCCGCGCATCTACGGCCAACTGGTGCAGACGTTGTCGCCCTATACCCGCGTGATCAAGGACGAGCCCAAGGACACGTCCGGCCTGGGCGCCAGTGCCGCGGGCATCGGGTCGTACGAAGACACCGCCGAGGAAGAAGCCGACGCCGCGCTGCAAGCCGTCAAGGAAGCCGAAGAGGCTGCCCAGGCCGCTGCGCCGAAGCCCGTCGTGCGCAAGCGCATCACCGCCGCGGCCAAGGCGGCCGAGGTGGCGTCCGAACAGGCCAGTGAGCCCCCGGCCCGTCGCCGTTCGTCCCGTTCGGACGATGCGCCGTTCTGACGGACAGGCCCGATGCGCACGCAACGCCAACTCCTTGCCGCCTGCCTGAAAACCACCTCGACGCTGGCCTTGGCCGCCGCGGTCGGGATGCCCTTGACCTCTCGGGCCGCCGTGAGCCTGTATGGACTGCTGGATCTGTCGGCAGAGCATTTGTCCGGCGGCGGCTTGTCGTTGTCGCGGGTCTCGTCGAGCAACCTGAGCACCTCGCGCGTGGGCCTGCGCGCCGATGAGGATCTGGGCAGCGGCCTCAAAGTGCGTGTCACGCTGGAGACCGCCGTGTCGGCCGACACGGGGGCCAACAGCGGCGGCACCGCGCGCTTCTTTGATCGCCACGCTCATGTCGCCCTGATCGGCAACTGGGGCGAACTGCGCCTTGGCCGAACGGACACCGCGCTCGGCCTGGCCGCCGACACGGCCGGCACGCAGGCCTTCGACGACCTGACGATCGTGGGGGCGCGCGGTGCCACGCGCTATCGCCGCACCGACAACAGCATCACCTACCTGCTGCCCACCGTGATCACGGGCCTCAGCGCGCAGGTGCAGTACTCGCTCGCATCGTCCGGCTTTGGTGGCAGCGGCCTGGCCGACAACCGTGTCGTCGGTGACGAAGCTGTCGGCGGCAAGGCCTGGGGCTTCAATCTGATTTACGCGGCAGGCCCCTTCCAGGCGGCCCTGGGTTACCTCAAAGCCCGAGACGAGAACATCGCCGTGAGTGGCGAGCAGGGTGCCAACGCCACCATGGTGCTGGCCAGCTACGACTTCGGGCCAGTCAAACTCACGGCCTACGCCAACGACGAGACGAACACGTCCGTCGTCGTGGGGGCCGATCGCTTGCGCACCCTGGGTGCCAAGCTGGCCATGCCTTTCGGGCAGGATTTCGTGCTCACGGCAGGCGCCTCGCGCACGCGTGGCACCACCGATGCGCATGGCGATGACGACCGCGTCACCATCTTCTCGCTCAAGGGCGTCTACACCCTGTCGCGTCGTACCTCCCTGTACGGCTGGCTGGTCAATGTGGACAACGACGATGCCGCCAACAAAGGGCTAATCGCTCCCGGTGCTGGCCAGTCGGGCCGTGGCCTGGCGGTTGGCGTGCGCCATCTGTTCTGACACGCGCCCGTTGAGTTAGGGGGATGGTGTTAGGGGTTGACGCCCCATCCGGTTGATCAAGAATTCAGGACACGCGCACACCATGGTGGTGATGCGCGATGTGCTTGATCTTCAAGGGGGCGTCATGCTCAAACATCTTTTCGCCTTGGCTTTGGTGCTGTCGGCCTGGTCCGGGGCATCAGCGTCGGCCATCTATTCCACCGACTTCGAAAGCGCCCCGGCAGAGTGGTCAGGTTCCGGCGTGGTGGTGCCAACCTTTGGCAATAAATACTGGGCCAACGACAGTGCGGCAGGATCGGTCGCGGGGGCCTCCGTTCTGACGTTCACGAGCGGAACGGCGGTGGCAGGGGCATCCCTGTCCCTGCTGCTGGGCATCATCGACACCTGGGACAACGGCGCTGCCGGCTATGGGCCCGATTCGTTCAAGGTCGAGCTTGACGGCGTCGAGGTGTTTTCCGCCGTGTTCGACAATTACCAGAACCTGGGCGCGACGGTGGCCTCCGAGCTGACCACCGTGTCCTACGGCAGCAATCTCATCGGCAGCGGCGCCAACGATGCCGCCTACAAGCTCAGCGTCAACCTGGGGGCGCTGTCCGCCGGTACGCACACCCTGAAATTCTTCGCCTCCGGGCCGGGCTGGCAAGGTGGAAGCGACGAGAGCTTCGCCCTGGACAACCTCAGCATCACCGCGGTGCCCGAGCCTCAGACCTGGGGCCTGGCTCTGGCCGGGGCCTTGGCGCTCGGCGTCACTCGGCGCTTGCGTGCACAGCGCTGAACCGGGTTTCCGCTCGTTCAAACCCGGCGTCGCCACCTGGCACGCCGGGTTTTCTTTTTAAAATGATCGGTTCCACCCCATGAAGCAGAGCCGATCTTGAGTGACTTCAGCGCCCACACGCCCATGATGCAGCAGTACCTGCGCATCAAGGCCGAGCACCCGGACACCCTGGTGTTCTACCGCATGGGGGATTTCTACGAGCTGTTCTTCGACGATGCGCGCAAGGCCAACCGCCTGATCGACATCACCCTCACGGTGCGTGGCCAGTCGGCCGGCCAGCCCGTGGTGATGGCCGGCGTGCCGGTGCATGCGCTCGACACCTACCTGGGCAAGCTGATCAAGCTGGGCGAATCCGTCGCCATCTGCGAGCAGGTGGGTGAGGTCGGTGCCGCCAAGGGGCCGGTCGAGCGCAAGGTGGTCCGGGTGGTCACGCCCGGCACGCTCACCGATGCGGAACTGCTGTCCGAGCGCGCCGATGCCCTGCTGGTGTCGGTGGTCGTGCAGGCCACCCGCGCCAATTCGACCCGCCCGGCCGACAGCACGCCTTGCGCGCTGGCCTGGTTGGGCATGGCCAGCGGCACCCTGGGCATCACCGAGTGCACGCAGCGCGATCTGCCGGGCTGGCTGGCCCGCCTGCAGCCCGCCGAGGTCATCTACGACCGCGAGCGTGTGCCCGCGGCCCTGCAGGCCCTGATGTCGCAACCGCGTGGCACGGCCTTCACGCCGCGCCCCAACTGGCAGTTCGATGCCGGCCTGGGCGAGCGCAAGCTGTGTGAGCAGCTCAAGGTCGCCAGCCTGAAGGCCTACCAGGCCGAAACGCTCGCCCTGGCGCACAGCGCCGCCTCCGCGTTGCTGAGCTACGCGGAGCACACGCAGGGCAGGGCGCTGGCCCACGTGGCCACGCTCAGCGTGCCGCGCAGCAGCGACCTGCTGGACCTGCCGCCCGCCACCCTGCGCAACCTCGAGCTCACGCAGACCTTGCGTGGCGAGGATGCGCCCACCTTGCTGTCCCTGCTCGACACCTGCCGCACAGGCATGGGCAGCCGCGCGCTGCGCCACTGGATCACGCACCCCTCGCGTGACAAGCGCGTGGCACAAGATCGCCATGCCGCCATCGACCTGCTGCTCACTCCGCCGCAGCTCGACCAAGGCCACGAGAGCCTGCGCGAAGCCCTGCGCCAGCTGAGCGATGCCGAGCGCATCACCTCGCGCATCGCGCTGCGCCAGGTGCGTCCTCGAGAGCTGGCTGGCCTGCGCGACACCCTGCTGGCCTTGCCCGGTCTGCGCGAACGCGTGCCCGAAGGCAGCACCTTGCTCGACGAGGTCCACGCCAGCCTGCAGCCTGACCCCGCCATTGCGGATCGCCTGCTGCGCACCATCGCCGAAACGCCTGCCGTGCTGCTGCGCGATGGCGGCGTGATCGCCAGCGGTTTCGATCCGGACCTGGACGAGCTGCGCGCCATCTCCCAGAATTGCGATGCCTTCCTGCTTGACCTGGAAGCGCGCGAGCGCACCCGCACCGGCATCGGCAACCTGCGCGTGCAGTTCAACAAGGTGCACGGCTTCTACATCGAGGTCACGCAGAGCCACACCGACAAGGTGCCGCTGGACTACCAGCGCCGTCAGACGCTCAAAAACGCCGAGCGCTACATCACGCCCGAGCTCAAGACCTTCGAGGACAAGGCCCTGTCCGCCCAAGACCGCGCCCTGGCCCGCGAGAAGTTCCTCTACGACCAGTTGCTCGACGAACTTCAAGGCCACCTGGGGACCCTGGGGGCGCTCGCCCGCGCCCTGGCCAGCCTGGACGCGCTGGCGGCACTGGCCGAGCGCGCCGCCACCCAGGGTTGGTGCCAGCCCGAGTTCGTCAACATGCCCTGCATCGAGATCGACAAGGGCCGCCATCCCGTGGTCGAGGCGCGCTTGCTCGAATCCACCGGCACCGCCTTCATCCCCAACGACTGCCGGCTGGACGCCAACCGCCGCATGCTCGTCGTCACCGGCCCCAACATGGGCGGCAAGTCGACTTTCATGCGCCAGGTGGCCCTGATCGCGCTGATGGCGTACATGGGCAGCTATGTGCCCGCCAGCGCCTGTCGGCTGGGCCCCATCGACGCCATCCACACCCGCATCGGCGCGGCCGACGACCTGGCCAACGCCCAGTCCACCTTCATGCTGGAGATGACGGAGGCCGCCGCCATCGTGCACACGGCCACAGAGCATTCTCTGGTGCTGATGGACGAGATCGGCCGTGGCACTTCCACCTTCGACGGCCTGGCCCTGGCCGGTGCCATCGCCAGCCATCTGCACGACCGCAACAAGGCCTTCACCCTGTTCGCCACGCACTATTTCGAGCTGACCACGCTGCCCGAGAAGCACCCCCGCGCGGCCAACGTGCACGTCGAGGTGGCCGAGGCCGGCGACAACATCGTTTTCCTGCACGAGCTGCAACCCGGTCCGGCCAGCCGCAGCTACGGCGTGCAGGTGGCCCGCCTGGCCGGCATGCCGCCCAGCCTGATCCGCCACGCCCGCGCCGCGCTGGACACGCTGGAGACACAACAGAAACAAGGCGACGACCAGATCGACCTGTTCGCCGACATGGGCGCGTCCACCAGCCAGGGCGCCGGCCTGCCCGATGTCGATGTGCTGCTGGAGCAGGTGTCATCCACCCCTGCCGACAACCTGCACACCACAAGCCCGGCAGAATCCGCCACACTGTCATTGCTGGCCAGCATCGACCCCGACCAGCTCACCCCACGCGAAGCGCTGGACGCGCTCTACAAACTCAAATCGGTGATCACGTCATGACCTACTGCGTCGCCATGCGGCTCAATGCGGGCCTCGTCTTCCTGTCCGATTCACGCACCAATGCGGGGATGGACCAGATCAGCACCTTCCGCAAGATGACGGTGTTCGAAAGCCCCGGCGAGCGCGTGCTCGTGCTGCTGTCGGCCGGCAACCTGGCCATCACGCAGGCCGTCAAGCAGCTGCTGGGCAACGAAACGATCGAGGGCTCGGATGGCGAGCCCGTCACGATCTGGACGGCCACCAGCCTGTTTGACGTGGCCCGCATCGTCGGCAGCGCCGTGCGCAAGGTCTATGCGCGCGATGCCGATGCGCTCAAGAAGCACGGCATCGATTTCAACTGCAGCCTGATCATCGGCGGCCAGATCCGTGGCGAGACCATGCGCCTGTTCAGCGTCTACGCGGCCGGCAATTTCGTCGAGGCCGGGCTGGACGGCGTCTGCTACTTCCAGATCGGCGAATCCAAGTACGGCAAACCCGTGATCGACCGCGTCGTCACGCCGAACACGCCGCTGGAAGAGGCCGCCAAGTGCGCGCTGATCTCGATGGATTCCACGCTCAAGTCCAATCTGTCGGTCGGCCTGCCGCTGGACCTGCTGGTCTACGAGGCCGACACGCTCAAGGTCGACCAGTTGATCAACATCGACGAGAGCAACGCCTACTTCCGCATGATCCGCAGCAGTTGGGGCCAGCGCCTGCGCCAGGTGTTCGATTCCATCCCGGATCCGACCTGGAACGGCGACCAGCCCGACCTGGCCGCCAGCAACGGCCATGCCCAGCCGCAGGCGATGAACCCGCTCAGCAAGATCACGGCGCCGAACGGTTAAACTGCGCCCCGTTCACCGTTACCCCCGCCGCTCGCCTCCGGCACCCCAAGGGGGCGGGCATTGAAAACGGAAAGCCGCCCACGAGGCGGTTTTTTCTTGCCTGCGGCAACCACGGGGCCCACGTTGGCGCGATATGCCTACAATGGGTCAGATCTTCTGGAGCCGACCTGATGAGCATGACTTCCCGGACCCGCCGAACCGCATCATCGACCGAGGGAGCTCCCGACGCCGCTGGTGAGGCCGTCTCGCCGCCGCCCGGCGTCCGCGTCATCAAGAAGTACCCCAACCGCCGCCTCTACGATACCCAGACCAGCAGCTACATCACGCTGGCCGACGTCAAGGACATGGTGATGGCGGTGGAGCAGTTCGTCGTGCTCGACGCCAAGACCGGCGAAGACCTGACCCGCAGCATCCTGCTGCAGATCATCCTGGAAGAAGAGACCGGCGGCGTGCCGATGTTCTCCACCCAGGCCCTGGCCCAGATCATCCGCTTCTACGGGCACACCATGCAGGGCGTGATGGGCAACTACCTGGAAAAGAACATCCAGAGCTTCATCGACCTGCAGTCCAGGCTGGCCGAGAACTCCGTGGTCAACCTGCCCAACCCGATGCAGAGCTTCATGACCAGCTACGTGGAGCAATCCAGCCAGATCTTCACGCAGATGCAGGAGCAGATGGCCAAGCAGGCCGAGACCCTGATGGGCGCGATCCAGCCCAAGAAGTGATACGGGCGCCTGAGCGCCTCGTTCACAGCAGGGGTTCGAGCACGGGCCAGACGTTGTCCAGCATCACCGGATGGGCTTTGGCCTGCGGGTGAATGCCATCGGGCTGGAACCAGTCGCGCGCATCGGGGCGGTCCGCCACGCCCTTGAGGAAGAACGGCACCACCGCCGCACCGCGCGCGGCCGCCACGGCCGGGAAGATCGCCGCGAACTCCTCCGCGTAGCGCCGGCCGAAGTTGGGCGGCATCATCATGCCCACCAGCACCACCTTGGCACCCGTGGCCTGGGCGCTGCGCACCATCCCGTCCAGTGTTTCCTTGGTGGCCTTCATGGGCAGGCCGCGCAAGGCGTCGTTGCCCCCCAACTCGATGATCACGTGCGTGGGGTGATGGGCCTTGAGCAGGGCGGGCAGGCGAGCCGCCCCGCCGGAGGTGGTGTCGCCGCTGATGCTGGCGTTGACCACGGTCGTGCCAGGGCGCGAGGCCAGGCGCTTTTGCAGCAAGGCCACCCAGCCCGTACCACGGGCCAGTCCGTATTCCGCCGACAGGCTGTCGCCCACGATCAGCAAGGTCGCCGGGGCCTTGGCGCCTCCTTTGGGCGGCGTCGTCGCGGCGCTGGCCATGCCTGAAGCAGCGCCGCTCAGCAGCCCGGCCATCCACACCAGCCACGCGCGCCGCGCCTCTGGCGCAAGGACTTGCGCGCCAACAGGGGCCTGCGATCCTTTAGAGTGGAACTTATGGCGCCTGGCGCGCCCTATCAGCTTCATCCAACTGTTCATCGGCATGACCGTGGTTCTAGACAACAACGCCTCGACAGAGGCCGCGCCCATCCTGAAAGTTCAGGGCCTGGGCAAAACCGTGCAGGACAGCAGCGGCGCCCTGACCATTTTGCAGGAGGTGGACTTCGAGCTGCCAGCGGGCCAGTCCTTGGCCGTGGTGGGGGCATCTGGCTCGGGCAAGAGTACCTTGCTCTCGCTGCTGGCCGGGCTGGACACGCCCTCGCATGGCGCCGTGCTACTGTCCGGCCACAACCTCTTCTCCATGAACGAGGATCAGCGCGCCGCCCACCGTGCGGCCCACGTCGGCTTCGTGTTCCAGAACTTCCAGCTCATCGGCCACCTCACGGCCCTGGAGAACGTGATGCTGCCGCTGGAGCTGCGTGGTGACGGCCAGGCGCGCCAGAAGGCCACCGACATGCTGACGCGCGTGGGCCTGTCGCAACGCTTGAGCCACAAGCCGACGCTGCTGTCCGGCGGCGAGCAGCAGCGGGTCGCGCTGGCCCGTGCCTTCGTGATGAAGCCCGACATCCTGATGGCGGACGAACCCACCGGCAGCCTGGACCACGCCACCGGCCAGTCCATCATCGACCTGATGTTCGAACTCAACCGCGAGGCCGGCACGGCCCTGGTGCTCGTGACCCATGACATGACCCTGGCCAAGCGCTGCGAGCGCGCCGTGCGCATCGAAGCAGGGCGCCTCAGCGAGATCGTGACGGCGATCAACTGAGATGCCGCGGTAAAAAGCACAGCAGCCGTCCCGCCCTTCGGCTAAGCTGGAGGCATGGAGCGGCTCTTCATCGACCAACTGCTGCACCTGCTCGCCGCCGTCCTGGCCGGCGGGCTGATCGGGCTGGAGCGCAGCTTCCACGGTCGCCCGGCGGGTTTTCGCACCCACACGCTGGTCTGCATGGCCTCCAGCCTGCTGATGCTGGTGTCGCTCTACCAGCACCAGTGGTTCCCGGCCGGCGCGGGCGACGTCGTGCGCATCGACCCCACCCGCATGGCCCAGGGCATCATGACCGGTATCGGCTTCCTGGGCGCCGGCGTGATCTTCAAGGAAGGCTTGTCCGTCCGGGGGCTCACCACGGCCGCCTCCATCTGGATCACGGCGGCCATCGGCGTGCTCATCGGCATCGGGCTGTATTTCGCAGCCGGGCTGGCCACCTTGCTCACACTGGGCGTGCTGGGCCTGTTCCGTCGCATCGAATTGCGGATGCCGACCAGCCGCTTCGCCCAGTTGGTGATCCGCTTCCGGCGCGATGCCGTGCTGGCCGAACCCGCGCTGCGCGCCTTGCTGGTCGAGCACGGTTTCACCATGGCGAACATGGCCTACCGGCTGGATGCCGACGACAGCGCTTTCGAGTACCGCATGATGCTGCGCACCATGAAGGCCGACAACCTGCGCCGCCTGGCCGAAACCCTGCTCGGCCGCCCGGACGTGCTTGAATTCCGCATCTCGCCCACCGGCGACTGAACCGTGGCCCAGGCCACCCCGTGTAGGATGCCGCCCCATGAGTCTGAAACTGCTGTTCGGCTTCCACGCCGTCTCCGTGCGCCTGAAGGTCGCCCCCAAGTCCATCCGCGAGCTGTACGTGGACGCCACGCGGCGCGACCAGCGCATGCGCCAGTTCCTCGCCAAGGCCGAGGAGGCCGGCCTGGAAGTCATCGAGGTCGACGACGACCGCCTGCAAAAACTCTGCGGCACCCATCGCCACCAAGGCGTGGCCGCCCGCGTGGAGGCCCTCAGCCAAGCGCGCTCCATCGACGACCTGCTCGATGACCTGGGCGACCAACCGCCGCTGCTGCTGGTGCTCGATGGCGTCACCGATCCGCACAACCTGGGCGCGTGCCTGCGCGTGGCCGATGGCGCCGGCGCCCATGCCGTGATCGCGCCGAAGGACCATGCCGTCGGCGTGAACGCCACCGTGGCCAAGGTCGCCAGCGGCGCGGCCGAGACGGTGCCGTACTTCATGGTGACGAACCTGGCGCGCACGCTCAATGAGCTCAAAGAGCGCGACATCTGGATCATCGGCACCTCCGACGACGCACCAGGCAGCCTTTACCAGGCGGATTTCAAGCGGCCCGCGGCCCTGGTGCTCGGTGCCGAAGGCAGCGGCATGCGCCAACTCACGCGCAAGCACTGCGATGAACTGGTCAGCATCCCCATGATGGGCGCGGTCGAGAGCCTGAATGTCTCCGTGGCCAGCGCCGTGGGCCTGTACGAAGCACGCCGCCAACGCGGCTTCTGACCACGAAGCACCCGTGACCAACGGGGCTGCCGGGCGGTCAATCGGCCGCCACACCTCGGGCATCACGCCGCGTCTGCTCCCGCTGGGCCCACCGGCTCAGTCCCCAGGCCACCAGCATCCACACCAGCCCCAGCCAGTGCAGGTTGGCATAGCCGCCTGCATGCTCCAGCACCCAGCCGCCACCGGAGGCGCCCACGGCATGGCCCATGTAGATCGCTGAGGTGTTCAAGGCCATCAGGGCAGGGGCCAGCCGTGGCGACAGCCCACCCAGCCGGGCCTGCTGCCCTGAGTTAGTCGCGAAGCCGCTCAAGGCCCAGGGCAGGAACACCAGCGCCAGCGTGGGCAGCGTGGTGGCCAGGGGCCAGATCAGCAGGCTGATCACCATCAGGCTGAGCGTGAGCGTCACCGCCCGTGCCGCGCCAAAACCATCCACCACCCGGTTGAGCAGCAGGTTGCCCGACAGCGCCAGGCTGCCGAAGTAGGCGAACATCAGACTGATTTGTTCCGGGTTCGCGCCGAACACGTTCTTGAAGTAGGGCGCGGCGTAGGCCAGCACCGTGAACTGGCCCGCACTCTGAAAAGCCGTCACCAGCACCACCGCCATCAGCAAGGGCGACTGCAGCACCTTGCGCCAGGTCCGCCATGACAGTGCTGGCGGGCGGATGCCCTTGGGCATGCTCCGATGCACCAGGGCGGCCGCCAGCAACGCGCCCACGGCCACCATGCCCATGGCGACGCGCCAGCCCAGGCGTTCGCCCACCCAGGCCGCCATCGGCATGCCCGCCACCGAAGCCACCGACCACCCCATGAACACGAAGGTGATGGCGCGCCCGCGGTGCGCCGGCGTGCTCATGAAGCCCATGGCCGCGGCCGCCTGCGGCGTGAACACCGCCGCCGACAGCACCGTCAGGGCGCGCACCGGCCATAGCCATTCATAGCTGGGCGCCAGCGCGCACAGCGCATGGCCCAGGGCGTACCAGAGCATCGCCAGCGTCAGCAGCTTGCGCCGGTCGATGCCGGACACAACGGTGGCCAGCACCGGCGCGCCCACGCCCATCATCACTGCCGCGATGGCAATCAGGTGCCCACCATCCGTCACGGAGATGTGCAGAGAGCGCGTGAGGTCGTTGAGCGTGCCGCCCACGACCATCACGCCGCAACCGATGACGAAATTGCCCAGCAGCAGCGCCCATTGCGCTGCCCTCATCTGCTGCCGGGGCAGCGAACGTTCAGCTTCCATGGCCCAGGGCGCTCAATGCTGAACGCGCAAGGCCTCGGGGTTGACGATGTTGCTGGGGTTGCCGGCGATGAAGTTCAGAAGGTTGTCGAAGGCCACGCTGAAGTACTGCTCATAGCTGTCATGTTCGACGAAACCGATGTGCGGCGTGCACACGGCGTTTTCCAGGCGAAGCAGGGGGTGGCCCTGCAGGATGGGTTCGCTCTCGAACACATCCACCGCGGCCATGCCTGGGCGACCACGGTTGAGCGCCGTCACCAGCGCGTTGTCTTCCAGCAGCTCGGCGCGTGAGGTATTGACCACCAGGGCCGTGGGCTTCATGCGGGTCAGGTCGTCGAGCTTGATCATGCCGCGCGTCTCGTCGCTCAGGCGCAGGTGCAGGCTGAGCACGTCGCAGGCCTCGAAGAAAGCCTCGCGACTGGGCGCGGGGATGCAGCCATCGGCCTGCGCCTTCTGGCGCGATTCCTCGCTGCCCCACACCGTCACGTGCATGCCGAAGGCCTTGCCATAACCGGCCACGATCTGGCCGACGCTGCCGTAGCCCCAGATGCCCAGCGTCTTGCCCTTGAGCTGCATGCCCAGGCTGAAGTTGGTGGGCATCGAGGCTGATTTCAGGCCAGACTGCTGCCAGGCCCCGTGCTTGAGGTTGCCGATGTACTGGGGCAAGCGGCGCATCGCGGCCATCACCAAGGCCCAGGTCAGCTCGGCCGGCGCGATGGGGGAGCCGACACCCTCGGCCACGGCGATGCCCTGGCGGGTGCAGGCCTCGATGTCGATGTGGTTGCCGACGCGGCCCGTCTGGCAGATCAGCCGCAGCTTGGGCAGCTTCTCGATCAGGCCCTTGGGGAAATGCGTGCGTTCGCGGATCAGCACCAGCGCCTCGGCATCGCGGAGCCTCACGGACAGTTGCCCTGTGCCCTTGACGGTGTTGGTATAGACCTTGGCGTTGAGGCCATCGAGCTTGCTGGCGCACTTGAGTTTGCGCACAGCGTCCTGGTAGTCGTCCAGAATGATGATGTTCATGGGTCTGCTGCGTAACAGACACCATTGTGCAACGGTCTGGCGGCCTCAACGCGGGCTCAGATACAGCACATCTGGGAACAATGTGGCCGGATGTGACCGGCGCGGTACGCCTCGCCGGGCTCTTGTCCGTTTACCAGGGGGCGACCTTGCCTACCGGGGCCTGATCGCAAGCGGTCGTGATGCGCACGGGGAAGTGGCGGTTCAAGCTTTCCAGGCGGCGATAGGCCTCGGCCTGGCCGCGGTGCACGGCGATCACGCGGAACACGTCCGCGCGCAGGTGCCACAACTCGCGCAGGGAACGGGCTTGAGAGATCGATTCGCGGGCGCGGGTGGCTGTGTAGGACTGCAGGTCCCACACCACCGACATGAACTCGGTCTTGACCTGGTTCAGGCCCTGCAGCACGCGGGGATGGTCTTCCAGATCCTGGTCGTCCCACAACCAGTGCCAGGCGGTGGCCACCCAGCGGCGCCATTGGGGCTGGGAGCGGGCGAACAGGGCAGGGGGGCGGACTTCCTTGCGGAAGCTGGAGGAGGGCGCCCATTCCGGGGCGGGGGCCTCCTGGCGGACAGCAGCGGCATTCGCCAGTGCTTGACGGGCCAGGGCGGCCGAGCCTGCGGCACCTGCCTTACGGCCAGCGCGCGAAGGATGATCATCCAGAAAGAAGAAAGAGGCCATGTCGCTCCCCGTCAGGCACCACATCTCGCGGACGCGCGAGACCTGTGAGAACTTTCGACAGAACGCAGGGCGACTTGAGCCGGAACTGGGGGCGCAAAACGCGCCAATTCGTGCGGAATCAACGGGCGCCGAGGGCGCCGCTTCGGCTGATGAAAGGGCGCTGCTCAGGCCGCAGCCAGCGACGCCATCATCACGACGGGACGCTCGATGACAGTGGCGCCTTGCGCCTGCTGGAACACCTCGCGGGCGCAGGTTTCGCAGCAGCCGCAGCAGGTGGAAACCCCGGTCTCGAACTGCAATGCTTCGAACGAGGAGCACCCGTCACGCACTTGGCGCTTGATGTCACGGTCGGAGACCTTGTGGCAGACGCAAACGATCATGGGTGGAAGTTGAAGCAGGGAACGTAGCGACATTCTAAATGTGAATGATTCGCAAGCAACCCCCTCTTCGGGTGCCCCTTCGTCGTGAGGGGGCAAAAGCGGTCACATTGGGCGTGACGCGCTTGCGGCCGGCGTGTTACGCCAGCTCGCCCATCTGCGATTGCAGGTAATTCTGCAATCCGACCTGGTCGATCAGGTCCAACTGGGTTTCCAGAAAATCGATGTGCTCTTCTGTGTCATCCAGGATGGCCTGCAGCAGATCGCGCGAGACGTAGTCACGCACGGATTCGCAGTAGGCGATGCCGTCCTTGATGGTGCCTTGGGCGCCGCTTTCGAGCTTCAGGTCGCACGACAGCAACTCGGGCACGTCTTCACCGATCAGCAGCTTGCCCAGATCTTGCAGGTTGGGCAGGCCGTCGAGCATGAAGATGCGCGCCATCAGCTTGTCGGCGTGCTTCATTTCGCCGATCGATTCTTCGTATTCCTTCTTGGCCAGCTTGTCGAAACCCCAGTGCTTCAGCATGCGGTAGTGCAGGAAGTACTGGTTCGTGGCCGTCAGTTCGTTTTTGAGTTGAGCATTGAGGTGCTCGATGACTTTGGGGTCGCCTTTCATGGGACTTCCTTCTGGTTGGAGTGGACGCTCGGGTGCTCGGTACAGGCATGAACACCCAGGATGGGTTATACTCTACAGGTTTACCCGCAACCATCCCCGCCTAGCGAAACCCGACTCGTTTCCTCCACCGGACTTGACCTGAGCGCTGCATTGCGCGCACCCCGCCGACAGCCACTTTCTTCAAAGTGCGCGACATCGGTCCCGAGGGTGAAGCGTTGTTCGCGAGCGGAAGGGGAAGGGCTGAGCTGGGCGCGCACAACAACGGAGAAAAACCCCGTGCTGCCCGTACTGCCCCAAGCTCTTCTGGCCCTCGCAGACGGCACGGTCTTTCAAGGTGTCTCGATCGGCGCCGCCGGTCACACGGTTGGCGAAGTCGTCTTCAACACCTCGCTGACCGGCTATCAGGAAATCCTCACCGACCCGAGCTACTGCCAGCAGATCGTCACCCTGACGTATCCGCACATCGGCAACTACGGTGTCAACGCTGAAGATACCGAGGCCTCGAAAGTCCATGCCGCTGGTCTGATCATCAAAGACCTGCCGATCCTCGCTTCCAACTTCCGCCAGAACCAGACGCTGTCGCAGTACCTGCAATCGCAGGGCACGGTCGCCATCGCCGGCATCGACACCCGCCAACTGACCCGCCTGCTGCGCTCCAAGGGTGCCCAGAACGGCGTGATCATCGGCCTGCCTGCCGGCCAGGCCATCACCGAGGCCGTGATTGCCGATGCCCTCGCCAAGGCCAAGGCCGCGCCCAGCATGGCCGGCCTGGACCTGGCCCAGGTGGTCAGCCGCAGCGACACCATCGAGTGGACGCAATCCGAGTGGCGTCTGGCCAACGAGCAGCTCGATGGCCGCCCCGGCTTCGGCACCTTGACCAACCCGCGCTTCCACGTGGTGGCGTACGACTTCGGCGTCAAGCTCAACATCCTGCGCATGCTGGCCCAGCGCGGTTGCAAGGTCACCCTGGTGCCGGCCAAGACGCCCGCGGCCGAGGTGCTCAAGTACAAGCCCGACGGCATCTTCCTGTCCAACGGCCCTGGCGACCCTGAGCCCTGCGACTACGCCATCGCCGCCGCGAAAGAGCTG
Source organism: Candidatus Aquabacterium excrementipullorum (assembly GCA_019112875.1). Classification (GTDB taxonomy): domain Bacteria; phylum Pseudomonadota; class Gammaproteobacteria; order Burkholderiales; family Burkholderiaceae_C; genus Aquabacterium; species Aquabacterium excrementipullorum. The sequence goes on along the minus strand of DXIO01000111.1, from coordinate 4,005 downwards.
ATCGAGACCGGCATCCCCACCTTCGGCATCTGCCTGGGCCACCAGATCATGGCCCTGGCCTCCGGCGCCAAGACTTACAAGATGCCTTTCGGCCACCACGGCGGCAACCACCCCGTGAAGGACCTGGACAACGGCCGCGTGAGCATCACCAGCCAGAACCACGGCTTCGCGGTGGACATCAAGACGCTGCCCGCCAACCTGCGCACCACGCACGTGTCGCTGTTCGACGGCACGCTGCAAGGCCTGGCCCGCACCGACAAACCCGCCTTCTGCTTCCAGGGCCACCCGGAAGCATCGCCCGGACCGCATGACATCAGCTACCTGTTCGACCGCTTCGTGGCATTGATGGAGAACAAATGATTAGCCCCCAAGCTTGCGGCTTTGCCGCTTCGCTGCCCCCCAAGGGGGCGCGTGCCTCCTTTGAGGCGGCTCGGCAGGAGACACAACATGCCTAAGCGCACAGACATCAAGAGCATCCTCATCATCGGCGCCGGCCCGATCATCATCGGCCAGGCCTGCGAATTCGACTACTCCGGCGCCCAGGCCTGCAAGGCCCTGCGCGAAGAGGGCTACAAGGTCATCCTGGTCAACAGCAATCCCGCGACCATCATGACGGACCCGAACACGGCGGACGTCACCTACATCGAGCCCATCACCTGGCAAGTGGTCGAGCGCATCATCGCCAAGGAGCGCCCGGACGCGATCCTGCCGACCATGGGCGGCCAGACCGCGCTGAACTGCGCCCTGGATCTGCACAAGCACGGCGTGCTCGACAAGTACAAGGTCGAGATGATCGGTGCCAACGAGCACGCGATCGAGAAGGCCGAAGACCGCTTGAAGTTCAAGGACGCGATGACCAGCATCGGCCTGGGCTCGGCCAAGTCGGGCATCGCTCACACGTTGGAAGAGGCCTGGGCGGTGCAAAAGAGCATCCAGGCCGAGATCGGCGGCTCGGGCTTCCCGATGGTGATCCGCCCCAGCTTCACGCTGGGCGGCACCGGCGGCGGCATTGCCTATAACCCCGAAGAGTTCGAAGAGATCTGCAAGCGCGGCATCGACCTGTCGCCCACCAACGAGTTGCTGATCGAAGAATCGCTCATCGGCTGGAAGGAATACGAGATGGAAGTGGTCCGCGACAAGGCGGACAACTGCATCATCGTGTGCTCGATCGAGAACCTGGACCCGATGGGCATCCACACTGGTGACTCGATCACCGTGGCCCCGGCGCAAACGCTCACCGACCGCGAGTACCAGCTGCTGCGCAACGCCTCCATCGCCATCCTGCGCGAGATCGGCGTCGAGACCGGCGGCTCGAACGTGCAGTTCTCGATCAACCCGGACAACGGCCGGATGATCGTGATCGAGATGAACCCGCGCGTGTCGCGTTCGTCGGCCCTGGCCTCCAAGGCCACCGGCTTCCCGATCGCCAAGATCGCGGCCAAGCTGTCGGTCGGCTACACGCTCGACGAGCTCAAGAACGACATCACCGGCGGTGCCACCCCCGCATCGTTCGAGCCCTCGATCGACTACGTCGTCACCAAGATCCCGCGTTTCGCCTTCGAGAAGTTCCCTGCTGCCGATTCGCGCCTGACCACGCAGATGAAGTCTGTTGGTGAAGTGATGGCCATGGGCCGCACCTTCCAGGAATCGTTCCAGAAGGCTCTGCGCGGCCTGGAAACCGGCATCGACGGCCTGAGCGAAATCTCCACCGACCGTGAAGAGATCGTTCAGGAGATCGGCGAGCCCGGCCCTGACCGCATCCTGTACCTGGGCGATGCTTTCCGCCTCGGCATGAGCCTGGAAGAGATTTTCGAAGAAACGAAGATCGACCCGTGGTTCCTGGCCCAGATCCAGCAGATCGTGCAAATCGAAGCCGACGTGCGCGCCCGCAAGCTGGACACGCTGACCGCCGCTGAGCTGCGCTACCTGAAGCAGAAGGGCTTCTCGGACCGCCGCCTCGCCAAGCTGCTGGGAACCAGCCAGCACGACGTGCGCAAGGCCCGCCACGCCCTGAACGTGCGCCCGGTCTACAAGCGCGTGGACACCTGCGCGGCCGAGTTCGCCACGCAGACCGCCTACATGTACTCGTGCTACGAAGCCGAAGGCAGCGAGTGCGAGGCCGAGCCCACCGACAAGAAGAAGATCATGGTGCTGGGCGGTGGCCCGAACCGCATCGGCCAGGGCATCGAGTTCGACTACTGCTGCGTCCACGCCGCCCTCGCCATGCGCGAAGACGGCTACGAGACCATCATGGTCAACTGCAACCCCGAGACGGTCTCCACCGACTACGACACCTCCGATCGCCTGTACTTCGAGCCCGTGACGCTCGAAGACGTGCTCGAGATCGTGGCCAAGGAAAAGCCCGTCGGCGTGATCGTGCAGTACGGCGGCCAGACGCCCTTGAAGCTCGCGCTGGATCTCGAAGCCAACGGCGTGCCCATCATCGGCACCACGCCCGACAGCATCGACATCGCCGAAGACCGAGAGCGCTTCCAGGCCCTGCTGCACACGCTGGGCCTCAAGCAGCCGCCCAACCGCACCGCGCGCACCGAAGAAGCCGCGCTGCAGCTGGCGCAAGAGATCGGCTACCCGCTGGTCGTGCGCCCCAGTTACGTGCTGGGTGGCCGTGCGATGGAAATCGTGCACGGTGACAAGGACCTGGAGCGCTACATGCGCGAAGCCGTCCGCGTCTCCGAGAAGTCGCCTGTGCTGCTGGACCGCTTCCTCAACGACGCGGTTGAAGTGGACGTGGACTGCATCTCCGATGGCACCGACACGATGATCGGCGGCATCATGGAGCACATCGAGCAAGCGGGCGTGCACTCTGGTGACTCTGCCTGCTCGCTGCCCCCCTACACCCTCAGCGCCGAGCTGCAGGACGAGTTGCGCCGCCAGACCTCGCTGATGGCCAAGGCCCTCAACGTGGTCGGCCTGATGAACGTGCAGTTCGCCATCCAGGGCGACGTGACCAAGGGCCTGGCAGACGCCACCGTCTACGTGCTCGAAGTGAACCCGCGTGCCTCGCGCACGGTGCCTTATGTGTCCAAGGCGACCGGCCAGCCTCTGGCCAAGATCGCCGCGCGCTGCATGGCCGGCCAGAAGCTGTCCACGCAGAAGTCGCCGGATGGCAAGGCCCCGCGTGAAGTCGTGCCGCCTTACTTCACCGTCAAGGAAGCCGTCTTCCCGTTCAACAAGTTCCCGGGTGTCGACCCCGTCCTCGGCCCTGAAATGCGTTCGACCGGCGAGGTGATGGGCGTGGGCGAGACCTTCGGCGAAGCCATGCTGAAGTCGCAGCTGGGCGCCGGCTCGCGCCTGCCCACCAAGGGCACGGTGTGCATCTCCGTCAAGGACGGCGACAAGCAGCGCGCTGCGGCCGTGGCCAAGGATCTGGTCGAGCTGGGCTTCAATGTCGTGGCCACCAAGGGCACCGCGGCAGCGATCGCGGCGGCCGGCGTGCCGGTCAAGCCGGTGAACAAGGTCAAGGATGGCCGCCCGCACATCGCTGACGCCATCAAGGCCGGCGAGATCCAGCTGGTGTTCACCACGGTGGACGAAACCCGCACCGCCATCGCGGATTCGCGCAGCATCCGCCAGGCCGCGCTGGCCAACCGGGTGACCTACTACACCACCATGGCCGGCTGCGAAGCCGCTGTGGAGGCGCTCCAGCACCAGGACGACCTGGTGGTGTACTCGCTGCAGGAACTGCACGCCAAACTGCACTAAACTGCACCTCATCGCCCCGGGCTCACGCCCTGGGCACTTGAGACGACGTGGGCCGCGCCCGGCACTCACCTCACGGTGGGCACAGGGCGGCGGCTCCGTTTCCTTTTGAGCCATCCAATTTCAAGAGACGAGCCTATGTCGACCATTCCCATCACCAAGCGCGGCGCCGAGAAGCTGAAGGAAGAACTGCAGCGCCTCAAGCATGTGGAACGCCCCGCCGTGGTTCAGGCCATCGCCGAGGCCCGTGCACAGGGTGACTTGTCGGAAAACGCCGAGTACGAC
>DXIO01000110.1 GCA_019112875.1 Candidatus Aquabacterium excrementipullorum | reverse complement strand
GGGCTACGCCACCGACGACGGCGACTTCTGGGCCGTGCGTTCGCCGGTCGAAGGCGCTGGCAGCATCAAGGTGCCCACCTTCATCGTCGGCTCCTCCAACGACATCTTCCAGCGCGACGAGCCGCTGCTGTACGAACAGCTCAAGCGCAACGTCAACGCCAAGCTGCTGATCGTCAAGGGCTCGCACCTGGAATCCGTGCTGGCCGCCGCCAACGGCGCCGACACGCTGCTGGGCAATGGCGCGCCGGGCTCGGCCTCGCTGATGCTGCAGTGGTTCGACCAGTACCTGCGCGGCATCAACACGGGCGCCGCCGCCCTGCCCAACGTGACGCAGTTCGTCGAGGGCTACGGCGTGCTGGGCAGCACGCGCTACAGCAAGTCCACCGACTGGCCGCACCCGCAGATGACCCCGACGCGCCTGTACCTGCGCGGCAACCAGACGCTGACCGCAGCCAAGCCGGCCAGCGGCGAGACCGCCCGCTTCGTCAAGGAGCCCAAGCCGGCCGTGGTGAGCTACGCCAAGAGCGATTCCGGCAAGACCGTGACCGCCAGCGTCGAGATCAACGACGGCAGCGACTGCTCCAGCAGCTTCGTGCAGTGGTCGCTGGGCAGCGCGGGCCTGCTGCCCAAGGCCTGCTACACCAACAGCAACACGGTCGAGAACTCGCAGGGCGCCATCATGTACGAAACGCCCTACCAAACGAGCGACCTCTACATCAACGGCCCGATCCAGGCCGATATCTGGGTGGCCACCACCAAGAGCGAAGCCGCCGTCTCGGTGCGCGTCGATGCGGTCGACATCCTGGGCAAGGCCACGCCGCTGTCCACCGGTCTGCAGGCCGTCAGCCACCGCGCGGTGGACACCACCCGCTCGCGCTACGTCAAGGGCGTGATGATCCAGCCGTGGCACCCGTTCACCGAGGCCGCGCGCCTGCCGGTGATCCCCGGCCAGCCGATGCTGGTGCCGGTGGAGGTGTTCCCCACCGCCGCGCTGATCCGCAAGGGCCAGAAGCTGCGCATCGCCATCAGCGCCAGCAACCAGGCGATGGGCGTGTGGCCCAAGCCGCAGGAGGCGCAGGCCGCCGGTGGCGTGACCACCATCTTCAACGATGCGGCCCGCCCCTCCAGCGTGGTGCTGCCTGTGGTGCCGGCCAGCGCGCTGAACTGAGCGATCATGGTGGTGCCCTGGCGACAGGGCGCTTCGTTCAAAGCCCCGTCCGACAGGCGCGGGGCTTTTTTTGTATGCGCGTCAAGCCGCCAGCGGCGTGGCCACCGGGGCGGCGCACCCCATGATCAGATCGGCCGCCTTCTCGGCGATGGCGACCACGGGCGCCTGCGTGTTGCCGCCCACCAGCGTCGGCATGACGGACGCGTCCACCACGCGCAGGCCATCGATGCCCCGCACGCGCAACTGCGCATCGACCACGGCCATCGCATCCGGGCCCATGCGGCAGGTGCCCACGGGGTGGTAGACCGAGTCCGTGCGGGCGCGCAGCACGGCGCGTATCTGCTCGTCGGTCTCGATGCCGTCGGTGAACAGGTCGGCCTGCCGGCGCGAGGCCAGGGCCGGCGCGTCCATCAGGCGGCGGGTGAGCCTGAAGCCCTGCACCATGTCGTCCAGATCGCGGGGATGCTGGAAGAAGGCGGGATCGATGTCCGGCGCCTCCCAGGGGCTGGGGTTGCGCAGGCTGACACGGCCCCGGCTGCGCGGCCGCAGCAGGCACACATGGCAGGAGTAGCCGTGCGCCGCGTGCAGGCGCCGCGCATGGTCTTCGGCGATGCTGACCACGAAGTGCAGCTGCAGGTCGGGCGCGGGCAAGGCCGGGTTGGTCTTGAGGAAGCCACCGGCCTCCGCGTAGTTGCTGCTGATGGCGCCGGTGCGGTGGCGCACATAGCGGCCAATCTCGCGCGCGGTGCGCCACAGCCCGGCAGGTGAAAAGCCCATCAGATCGAGGCTGCGCGCGCGGTAGGCGAAGATGAAATCCGGGTGGTCCTGCAGGTTCTCGCCCACGCCGGGCAGGTGGTGGCGCACGGCGATGCCCAGGCGCTGCAGCTGATCCCCCGGGCCGATACCCGAGAGCATCAGCAACTGCGGCGACTGGAACACGCCCGCGCTCAGCACCACCTCGCGCCGGGCAAGCAGGCGCATCAGCCGGCCCTGCTGCCGCACCTCGACACCGACCACGCGGCGTGGGTCGTGTTCATCGAAGATCAGGCGCGTCACCTGCACGCCGGTGCGCACATCCAGGTTGGGCCGCTGGCCGATGTGCGGGTGCAGAAAGGCGCGCGCGGCGCTCCAGCGTTCACCGCCGCGCTGCATCACCTGGTAGGCCCCCAGCCCCTCCTGCCTGGCACCGTTGAAATCACGGTTGACTGGAAAGCCCGCCTCGCGCGCGGCGTCCATGAAGTGCTGGTGGAAGGGGTTGCCCGTGCGCAGCGCGCTCACCGGCAACGGACCACCACGGCCATGGAAGGCATCCTCGAAGCTGTCGTTGTCCTCGCTGCGTTTGAAGTAGGGCAGCAGGTCGGCGTAGGACCAGCCCGGGTTGCCCAAGGCGGCCCAGTGGTCGTAATCGCTGGCGTGGCCACGGATGTAGACCATGGCGTTCATGCCGGAGCAGCCGCCCAGCATGCGGCCACGCGGCTGGTAGCCCCGGCGCCCGTCCAGGCCGGGCTGGGGCACGGTCTCGAAAGCGTAGTTGTTCAGGCGCGTGGGCAGCATGGCCACGGCCGCGGCCGGTGCACGCACCACCCAGCTGTCGCCCCGGCCACCGGCCTCCAGCACGGCCACGCGCAGGCTGGGGTCGGCACTCAGGCGACCACCCAGCACGCTGCCGGCGGTCCCGCCGCCGACCACGATCACATCGAAAGTGTCTTCGGGCTTGGGGGTGTCGGAAGCTTGGGGCACGGCGGTCAAGGCATGGCGCAGACAGTCATGCCCGAAATGCTGCGGCGCGCCCGCCAGCGTGCCCATCGTCGCATCGGACGGTTCGCGGGCCTGCAGCACCGCATTTGTCCGCCTTGTGACAGATCCGAAAATCGTCGCTCCTGACGAGGGGCCCCCCGCCACCCGACGCCTAGTGTGCTCGGGCCGCGACGACGCGCCTCGAGCGCGGCATCACCCGCCCCAAGGCGCCGCCTCAGGAGATCACACCCATGATGTTCCGCCACCTCACGCCCTCGCAGGGGCTGGCCGGCCTGGCCGCGTGCCTGTCGGCCGTCGCCCTGCCTGCCGGGGCCGCCCTGCCGCTGCTCGACCAGCCACTGCACCGCTCGCCTTTGACCGCCGCCTGCGAAGGCCAGCCCGATGCCACGCCGCTGCCGCT
>DXIO01000109.1 GCA_019112875.1 Candidatus Aquabacterium excrementipullorum | reverse complement strand
TGCATCTTGGTGCCCAGGAGAGGACTCGAACCTCCACGGAGTTACCCGCTAGTACCTGAAACTAGTGCGTCTACCAATTCCGCCACCTGGGCCATACTTTCTCGATGTCAGCGCTGTGTTGCAGTGCGTTGTCGAGACCAAGACTATAGCATGGCTTTGAAGCGATTTCGGCATCCGCAGTGTGTTTGCGCCACATGTGTGTTGCGCGCATCAGTAGATGACATCGCAGGCGGGGCAGTGTGGCGTTGTGGCGTCGAGTTGCTGCGCCTTGAGGTAATCTGAACGCCATGGTGCTTTTGAACGATCCACTGGATCCAGGCCGCGACAGCCTTGCGGCGCCCCGCAGTGCTGAGGCCTGCACACAGCGCCATCCAGTCCATCCACGCCATGCATCGCGCACCGAAGCGGCGCTCCAGGCACCTCACCCCCTGAACCTTCACCATTTCCGCCATCCCCGTTGGCTGTACCCAGCCACCAAAGACAAAAGCCGCATGACCTTGCGATCATGCGGCTTGCATCTGGTGCCCAGGAGAGGACTCGAACCTCCACGGAGTTACCCGCTAGTACCTGAAACTAGTGCGTCTACCAATTCCGCCACCTGGGCAGGTACTTTTTCTTCACTGTGCGCCGCAAGCAAAATTTGTTTGCAGCGATCAGCGAAGACCAAGACTATAGCATCAAAATTACAAGCATGACAAGTAAAACCCAACTTCCCGTGAACCTCATGAGCGAAATCGAGGGCACGGTGCAAGGCCACCGCGACGGACATGGCTTCGTCGTCAGTGACGACGGCGCCAGCAGCATCTACCTCTCCCCCCAGGAGATGCGCTCGGTGCTCCACCGCGACCGTGTGCGCGCCAAGGTGCTGCGCTTCGATCGCAAGGGCCGTCCCGAAGGCCAGGTGCTGAGCATCATCGAGCGCCGCAAGACCCCGATCATCGGCCGCCTGCTGCATGAAGGCGGTGCATGGCTGGTGGCGCCTGAAGACCGCCGCTACGGACAAGATATCCTGATCCCGGCCAAAGCCATCGCCGGTGCCCAGGCAGGGCAGGTGGTGGCGGTAGAGCTCACCGAAGCGCCCTCGCTGCTGGCGCAGCCCGTGGGGCGCGTGAGCGAAGTGCTTGGCGGCATCGACGACCCCGGCATGGAGATCGAGATCGCCGTGCGCAAGTACGAGGTGCCGCACAAGTTCGGCGACGACGTGCTGGCCCAGACTGCCAAGCTGCCAGACAAGGTGCGCCCCGCCGACCGCAAGAACCGCATCGACCTGACCGACGTGCCGCTGGTCACCATCGACGGTGAAGACGCACGCGATTTCGACGATGCCGTGTACTGCGAGCCTGCCGCCGTGGGTCGCAGCAAGAAGCCCAATGGCTGGCGTGTGCTGGTGGCCATCGCCGACGTGAGCCACTACGTCAAGCCAGGCGAGCCGCTGGACCGCGAGGCCTACGAGCGCGCCACCTCCGTGTACTTCCCGCGCCGCGTGATCCCCATGCTGCCGGAGAAGCTTTCCAATGGCCTGTGCTCGCTGAACCCCGAGGTCGAGCGCCTGTCGATGGTGTGCGACATGCTCATCACGGCCGAGGGCGAGATCCATGCCTACCAGTTCTTCCCGGCGGTGATCTGCTCGCATGCGCGCTTCACCTACAACGAGGTGGCGGCGATCATCGGCAACACGCGTGGCCCGGAGGCGCAGCGTCGCGCCGAACTGGTGCCGCACCTGCTGAACCTGTACGACGTGTACCGTGCCTTGCTCAAGGGGCGTGGCGAGCGGGGCGCGATCGATTTCGACACCACCGAGACGCAGATCGTCTGCGACGACAACGGCCGCATCGCCAAGATCGTGCCGCGCACGCGCACCGAGGCCCATCGCCTGATCGAGGAGTGCATGCTGGCGGCCAACGTCTGCTCGGCGGAGTTCATCGAGAAGGGCAGGCATCCGGGGCTGTATCGGGTGCACGAAGGACCCACGCCCGAAAAGCGCCAGACGCTCAAGAACTACCTGAAGGCGCTGGGCCTGGGCTTGAGCGTGGGCGAAGAGCCCACGCCTGGCGAGTTCCAGGCCATCGCGCAGGCCACGAAGGAGCGGCCGGATGCGCTGCAGATCCACACCATGCTGCTGCGCTCGATGCAGCAGGCCATCTACACCCCGATCAACAGCGGGCACTTCGGCCTGGCCTACGAGGCTTACACGCACTTCACCAGCCCGATCCGCCGTTACCCGGATCTGCTGGTGCACCGTGTGATCAAGGCTTTGCTGAGCAGCGAGCGCTACGGCCTGATCCTCCCGCCTGTGGTGTCTTCCGTCGGCAACTTCAAGAAGGGCAAGCCAGGCGCGCCCCTGCCCAAGCCGCCGGCCAAGCGCGCCAAGATCAAGATGTCGGCCGAAGAGGGTGTGGCCTGGGAAGTGGCTGGCGTGCATTGCAGTGCCAACGAGCGCCGTGCCGACGAAGCTTCGCGCGATGTCGAAGCCTGGCTGAAGTGCATGTTCATGCGCGAACGCCTGGGTGAGGACTACGGCGGCACCGTGAGCACGGTGACGAGCTTCGGGTTGTTCGTGCAGCTCGATGGCTTGTATGTGGAAGGCCTGATCCACATCACCGAACTGGGGGGCGATTACTTCAAGTTCGACGAAGTGCGCCAGGAGCTGCGTGGCGAACGCACCGGCGTGCGCTACAGCACGGGCGACCGCGTGCGCGTGCAGGTCAGCCGTGTCGATCTGGACAGCCGCAAGATCGATTTCCGCATCGTGAGGGAAGGGCAAGGCCCGCTGGGTGAGGCGACAGGTCGCAAACGCCGCGGCGGTGGCGGTGGCGTGAGCCGTGATGGCGCCTCGGGTGATGCGTTCGAATCCGCCCAGGCCAAGCTGGCCGATGTGCAGCGCCGCGACCGAGAGGTCAAGCGGGGCGGCAAATCGTCAGGTGGTGGGCGTGGCGGCAAGAAGGGCGCTGCGCCCTCATTGCGGGCCGAGCAGCGTGCCCAGCAGGGGCAGGGCGCCAAGCCTGCTGCCGGCAAGAAGGCGCCCAGCCGCAAGAGTGTTCGGCGCAGGAGTTGAGAGCAGAAGGGGGCGAGAGTCGTGCTAGAATGTCGGGGTTTGTCCGAAATAGGTCGGCAAACGTAATCGCGAAACCGTCCAACCAAGGTGTCGCAAGCCGTTGATTATTCAAAGGTTTTGTGATCTGTGGCGGTTTCTAGACCCAACCTCTGGAGCACTCTCATGCCCGTATCCATGCGCGAAATGCTGGAAGCCGGTGTCCACTTCGGTCACCAAACCCGCTTCTGGAACCCCAAGATGGCCCCGTACATCTTCGGCCATCGCAACAAGATCCACATCATCAACCTCGAGAAGACGCAACCTGCGTTCGAGGATGCTCTGAAGTTCATCAAGCAGCTGTCCGCCCGTCGCGGCACCGTGCTGATGATCGGCACCAAGCGCCAAGCCCGTGATGTCGTCGCCGCTGAAGCCCAGCGCGCCGGCGTGCCTTTCGTGAACCAGCGTTGGCTGGGTGGCATGCTGACCAACTTCAAGACGGTCAAGGGTTCCATCAAGAAGCTGAAGGACGCCCAGGTTCAGGTCGAAGCCGGTCTGGACAACCTGAAGAAGAAGGAAGGCCTGCTGTTCCAACGTGATCTGGCCAAGCTGGAAAAGGACATCGGCGGCATCCAGGACATGGCTGCCCTGCCTGACGCCCTGTTCGTGATCGACGTCGGTTACCACAAGATCGCCGTGGCCGAAGCCCAGAAGCTGGGCATCCCCGTGATCGCCGTGGTGGACACCAATCACTCGCCCGAAGGCATCGACTACGTCATCCCCGGCAACGACGACTCCTCCAAGGCTGTGGCCCTGTATGCCAAGGCGGTGGCTGACGCCGTGCTGGAAGGCAAGGCCAACGCCGTGAACGACATCGTTCAAACGGCTGCTGCCGGCGACGACGAATTCGTCGAAGTCAACGAAGCCGCCTGAGCTTCAACGTCCAGGTCCTCGGACCGGATCCGAAGGGGCTGATTCAGCCCCTTTTTTTCAAACTGATTCTGATGTGACGCGACGATGACAACCGCATCGTCGCGCCTGGAACCCCTACGGAGAACGCATATGCCCGCCATCACCGCCAGCATGGTTGCCGACCTGCGCGCCAAGACCGACGCACCCATGATGGAGTGCAAGAAGGCCCTGACCGAAGCCGAAGGCGACTTCGCCAAGGCCGAAGAAATCCTGCGCGTCAAGCTGGGCAGCAAGGCCTCCAAGGCCGCTTCCCGCGTGACCGCCGAAGGCGTTGTGTCCGCCTATGTCGAAGGCGCCACCGGTGCCCTGGTCGAGATCAACTGCGAAACCGACTTCGTGTCGAAGAACGACTCGTTCCTGGCCTTCGGCAAGTCCGTGGCCGAGCTGATCGCCAAGAACAACCCGGCCGACGTGGCCGCCATCGGCGAGCTGCCCCTGTCGCAAGACGGTTTCGGCCCCACGGTCGAAGAGGTGCGCAAGGGCCTGATCGGCAAGATCGGCGAGAACATGTCCATCCGTCGATTCCAGCGCTACGCCGGCGGTGGCAACCTGGCCGCCTACCTGCACGGTGCCCGCATCGGTGTCGTGGTGGAGTTCGACGGTGACGCCGTCGCCGCCAAGGACGTGGCCATGCACATCGCCGCCATGAAGCCCGTGTCGCTGTCGTCCGCCGACGTGCCCGCCGCGCTGATCGAAACCGAGCGCAGCGTCGCCACGGCCAAGGCCGCCGAAGCCGGCAAGCCCGCCGACATCGCCGCCAAGATGATCGAAGGCGCCGTTCAGAAGTACCTGAAGGAAGTCTCGCTGCTGAACCAGGTCTTCGTGAAGGCCGCCGACGGCAAGCAGACCGTCGAGCAGTACCTGAAGTCCACCAACACGACCGCCAAGGGCTTCACGATGTTCGTCGTGGGCGAAGGCATCGAGAAGAAGCAGGACGACTTCGCTGCCGAAGTGGCCGCCACGGTGGCCGCCGCCAAGGGCCAGGCCTGAGGATGACAAGGGGGCTCACGGGCCCCCTTGCTTCTCCTGGCGCGGCGGTTTGAGAAACCGCCGCGAGCGCCGGAACCACCGGCGCGGTTTTAAATCCAAAGCGAGGCTCGCCGGGCGGTTTGCGGTAACCTTCCAGCCGAGCTTCCACACATGACGACGACAAGGACGATTGCATGCCCGCCTACAAGCGCATCCTGCTGAAGCTTTCTGGTGAAGCCCTCATGGGCGACGATGCCTTTGGCATCAACCGTGCCACCATCGTGCGCATGGTCAAGGAAGTCCAGGAGGTGACCACGCTGGGTTGCGAGGTGGCCGTCGTGATCGGTGGCGGCAACATCTTCCGCGGCGTCGCGGGTGGTTCCGTGGGCATGGACCGTGCCACGGCCGACTACATGGGCATGCTGGCCACGGTGATGAACTCGCTGGCCCTGGCCGATACGATGCGCCAGGAGGGCATGACGGCGCGCGTGATGTCGGCCATCAACATCGAGCAGGTGGTCGAGCCTTACGTGCGCCCCAAGGCCTTGCAGTACCTCGAAGAGGGCAAGGTGGTGGTCTTCGCCGCCGGCACGGGCAACCCCTTCTTCACGACCGACACCGCCGCCGCGCTGCGCGGTGCCGAGATCGGCGCGGAGATCATGCTCAAGGCCACCAAGGTCGATGGTGTCTACACCGCCGACCCCAAGAAGGATCCGTCGGCCACGCGCTATTCCACGATCACCTTCGACGAGGCCCTGATCAAGAACCTGCAGGTACTGGACGCCACCGCCTTCGCGTTGTGCCGCGACCAGAATCTGCCTTTGAAGGTGTTTTCCATTTTCAAGCCCGGCGCGCTCAAGCGCGTCGTGCTGGGCGAGGACGAGGGCACACTGGTCCACGTCTGACCGGCGTCTGTCGTCCCGCCGCCTCTCTGATGCGTTCTGACCTTGGCAGGGCAAGGTCGCCATCAGACGTATTTGCACGGAGCATTCCATGAGCATCGCAGACATCAAGAAGAACGCCGAGCAGAAAATGCTCAAGTCCATCGAGGCTTTCAAGACCGAACTGGGCAAGATCCGCACGGGCCGCGCCCATCCCGGCATCCTGGACCAGGTGAATGTCGAGTACTACGGCTCGATGGTGCCGCTGAGCCAGGTCGCCAACGTGACGCTGGTTGACGCGCGCACGATCAGCGTCCAGCCCTGGGAAAAAGGCATGGGCGCCAAGATCGAGAAGGCCATCCGCGAATCGGACCTGGGCTTGAATCCCGCCGCCCAGGGTGACTTGATCCGCGTGCCGATGCCCCCGCTGACCGAAGAGCGCCGCAAGGAGCTGACCAAGGTCGTCCGCAATGCCGGTGAAGATGCGAAGGTGGCCGTGCGCAACCTGCGCCGCGACGCCAACGAGCAGGCCAAGAAGCTGCTCAAGGACAAGGCCATCACGGAAGACGAAGACCGCCGTTCGCAGGACGACGTGCAGAAGCTGACGGACAAGACCATCGCCGAGATCGACAAGCTGGTCCAGGGCAAGGAAGCCGAAGTTCTGGCCGTCTGACGCCGCCATGGTCTTGCGTGCCATGCAAACGGCTTGAGAGCGAGGCGGCTGTGCCGCCTCGTCGCGTTTCAGAACACACCTCCTACATCACAGGCAGTCCTCTCCATGTTTTCAGCCGCCACTCCCCGTGCCTCGAACGACCAGCCTGTGCCGCGGCACGTGGCCATCGTGATGGATGGCAATGGCCGCTGGGCCAAGCGCCGTTTCATGCCGCGCGGCATGGGGCACAAGGCCGGGGTGGACTCGCTGGTCAAGGTGGTGCAGGCTGCGGCCGATCGAGGCATTGGCTACCTCACGGTGTTCGCCTTCTCGTCCGAGAACTGGAAGCGGCCTGAAGAAGAGGTCTCGGGCCTGATGAGCTTGCTCATCGTGGCCTTGTCCAAGCACCTGACCAAGCTCGAATCCGATGGTGTGCAGATCCGCGTCGTCGGCGACCTGACCACGGTGTCGAGCAAGGTACGCCAGGCCTTGCTGGACGCTTGCGAGGCCACGGCGCACAATGACCGGCTGGTCCTGACCGTGGCTTTCAACTATGGTGGCCGCTGGGACATGGTGCAGGCCTGTCAGCGCATCGTGGCCGATGGCGTGCCTGCGGATCAGGTGACCGAGGCCACGGTGTCGCGTTACATGGCGATGAACTATGCGCCGGATCCAGACCTCTTCATCCGCACAGGCGGCGAGGTGCGGCTGTCGAATTTCCTGCTCTGGCAAAGCGCCTATGCCGAACTCGTGTTCACGGATTGCCTGTGGCCCGATTTCGATGGTGCAGAACTGGACAAGGCCCTGGCCGCCTACTGGCAACGCGAACGACGCTTCGGTGATGTCGGCCAGGATGAACCGCCCGAAGCAGGGCTTGCAGTCAACACCTCGGGGAACTGACCCACGATGCTGAAACAACGTGTCATCACCGCGCTGATCCTGGTGGCCGTGCTGCTGCCTTCGCTGGCGGTCGAGGCCTTGTGGCCCTTCGCCTTGTTGAGTCTGGCCTTCGTGTCTGCCGCGGGCTGGGAGTGGTCGCGCCTCAATGGCGGCCCGGGTGTCACCGCCTGGCTGATCGGGCTGGCCGTGGCGGTGCTGGGCCTGCTCGTGGCCGATGCGGGCGCCTTGCCTGTCTGGTCGCAGGCGGATCTGGTGGCAGAGCCGCCAGCGTCCACGGTGCCCCATGTGCACACGCCGGGGCTGGTGCCTGTGGGCTTCGTGTTGCCTGGGGCCTTGTGGTGGGCGGCGACTGTGTTGTGGGTGCTGGGCGGTGCGGCTGTGCTGCGCTGGGGCGGCGTCTGGTGGCGCAAGGTGCCTTCGGTGCTGCGCCTGGTGCTGGGTGTGCTGCTGGCGGCCCTGGCTTGGCTGGCCTTGACCGAGGCCAAGCTGCAGGGCCTGAACTTCCTGCTGTCGGTGCTGTGCCTGGTGTGGGCGGCCGACATCGGTGCCTACTTCGGCGGCCGTGCCTTCGGCAAGCGCAAGCTGGCGCCAAGCATCAGTCCGGGCAAGAGCTGGGAGGGCGTCTTCGCCGGCATGGTGGCCACATTGCTGCTGTCGGCCCTGTGGATCTGGATCGACCAGCATTGGCATGTGGATTCTCCCAGCCTGTACAGCCGCCTGCTGCTGGGCCTGGGCGTGCCTGGCCTCGTTGCCGCTGTGCTGGCCTTGACTGGCATGAGCGTGGTGGGCGACCTGTTCGAGTCCCTCATCAAGCGCCAGGCCGGCCAGAAGGACAGCAGCCAGCTGTTGCCAGGTCATGGCGGCGTGCTGGACCGTATCGATGCCTTGCTGCCGGTGCTGCCACTGTCGCTGGCCCTGGTGTCGCTCTGCCATGGGTGAGTCGGTGACTAACGTTTCTGCGGCGCAGCGCCGCCAAGGCGTCTGCGTGCTGGGGGCAACGGGCTCCATCGGCACCAATACGCTGGATGTGATCGCGCGCCACCCGGAACGTTTCGAGGTGCTGGCCCTGGCGGGCGGGCGCCGTGTCGATGAACTGCTGGCTCAATGCCTCCAATGGAAGCCGCGCTGGGCTGTGATGCCCGGCGAGGCCCCGGCCGCGCAACTGCGTCAGGCGGTGCGCCAGGCAGGCCTGCGCACCGAAGTGTTCAGCGGTGAACAAGCCCTGTGCGAGATCGCCTCGCACCCCGATGTGGACATCGTGATGGGCGCCATCGTGGGCGCGGCCGGTTTGCCGCCGTGCCTGGCCGCCGCGCGCGCGGGCAAGCGCCTGCTGCTGGCCAACAAGGAAGCCCTGGTCGTGGGCGGCGCGCTCTTCATGCAGGCCGTGCGCGACGGTGGCGCCACCTTGCTGCCCATCGACAGCGAGCATTCGGCCATCTTCCAGTGCCTGCCCGAAGACCCGGCCACCTGGGCCGAGCGTATCGATCACATCGTGCTGACCGCGTCGGGTGGCCCGTTCCGCCAGCGCGATCCGGCCACCTTCGCCGACATCACGCCCGACCAGGCCTGCGCGCACCCGAACTGGGTCATGGGCCGCAAGATCTCGGTGGATTCGGCCACGATGATGAACAAGGCGCTGGAGGTGATCGAGGCCCGCTGGCTGTTCGATCTGGCGCCGGAGCGCATCAAGGTGGTCATCCACCCGCAAAGCATCATCCACTCGATGGTGGTGTGCCGTGACCGCTCCGTGCTGGCCCAACTGGGCACGCCCGACATGCGCGTGCCCATCGCCTATGGCCTGTCGTGGCCCGAGCGCATCGAATCCGGAGCGGATTTACTCGATTTCACACAGCTGACATCGCTGACTTTCAACGAGCCCAGCGCGCACCGATACCCCGGCCTGCAACTCGCCTGGCAGACGCTGCGCGCGCAGGATGGCGCCACCTGCGTGCTCAACGCGGCCAACGAAATCGCCGTGGAAGCCTTTCTGCAAGGGCAGATCCGCTTCGATCAGATCCACGCGGTCAACGACGCCACCTTGTCGCAGGTGGCGCTGGCCAGGGGCGATGCGGACAGCGTGGAGGCGCTGCTGGGGCTCGATGCGCGCGCCCGCGAGGCTGCGCGCGTTCATGTGGCGCGCTGCGCAACGCCGGCGGTGGCCCTGACCTCGGGTACCATCGCGCAGCAATGACGCAGCCCCGGCCTCAAGGAGCAGGAAGATGTTGACCACCGTGCTGGCCTTTCTGGTGACGATTGGCGTGCTCGTGGTGATCCACGAATACGGGCACTACCGTGCCGCGCTGGCGTGCGATGTCAAGGTGCTGCGCTTTTCCGTCGGCTTTGGCCGCGTCCTGTGGCGCCGCCAGCATGGCGAAACCGAATTCGTCGTGTCGGCCTTGCCGCTGGGCGGCTACGTCAAGATGGTGGACGAGCGTGAAGGCCCCGTGCCGCCTGTCGACCAGCCTCGTGCCTTCAACCGCAAATCGCTGTGGCAGCGCGCCTTCATCGTGGCGGCGGGCCCGGCGGCCAACCTGGCCCTGGCGGTGCTGCTGTACGCCATCGTGAACTGGGCGGGTGTGCAGGAGCTCAAGGCGCGCCTGGCCGCGCCGGTGCCGGCCTCCGTGGCGGCCAACGCGGGCATGCAGTCGGGCGACGAGGTGGTGGCCCTGGCGCCGGTCGATGGCAGTGTGCCGCAGGCGTCCGACTGGCTGCCCATCCGCTCGATGAGCGATCTGCAGTGGCATCTGACGCAGGCCGTGCTGCAGTCCGAAGACCTGCGCCTGCAGGTGCGCCGCGCAGTGCAGGGCAGGGCGGACGGCGACACCGTCGAGCTTCTGCTGGACACCTCCAAGCTGTCCGCTGCCGATGTCGATCCCAAGCTGATGGACCGCCTGGGCTTTTCCGGCCCCTATGCCAGTGCCGAGATCCGCCGCGTGATCGAAGGCGGACCGGCCGAGGCCGCGGGCCTGAAGGCCGGCGACAAGGTGCTGAGCCTGGACGGCCGCGAACCGCGCGATGCCGGCCAGCTTCGTCAGTGGATCTCGCAAAGCGCCACTGGCGGCGTGGCACGCCCGCTGTCGGTGGTGGTGCAGCGCCAGGGCCAGACGCTCAACCTGAGCGTCACCCCGGTGATCAAGACCGAGGGCGACCAGCGCGTGCCCCGCATCGTGGCCGAGATCGGCTCGCCGGTCGAGATGGTCCTGGTGCATTACGGCCCGCTGGAGGGCTTCACCAAGGCCGCGCAACGCACCTGGGACGTCTCCACACTGACGCTGGACATGCTGGGCAAGATGCTCGTGGGCCAGGCCTCGCTGAAGAACCTCAGCGGCCCGCTCACCATCGCGGATTACGCCGGTCGCTCGGTCGAGCTGGGCTGGGCGTATTACCTCGGCTTCCTGGCCATGGTCAGCGTGAGCCTGGGCGTGCTGAACCTGCTGCCGTTGCCGATTCTGGATGGCGGACACCTCATGTATTATCTTTTCGAAGGCGTGACCGGACGGCCCGTTTCCGACGCGTGGCTCGAGCGGCTGCAGCGCGGTGGCGTGGCCGTCATGTTCTTGATGATGTCACTGGCCCTTTACAACGATTTCGCCCGCTTGCTGGGCATGCACTGACACCCGATGCAATTTCCCGTGCTGACCCCTTCCCGGCTGCGGCCGACCATCGTGGCCGCGCTGCTGGCGGCTTCGCTGACCCACCTTCCGGCCTTCGCGGTCGAACCCTTCGTCCTCAAGGACATCCGGGTGGAAGGTCTGCAACGCGCCGACGCCGGTACGGTGTTCGGCTCGCTGCCGTTCCGCGTGGGCGACACCTACACCGACGACAAGGGCGCCGCCGGCCTGCGTTCGCTGTTCGCCACGGGCCTGTTCAAGGACGTGCGCATCCAGATCGACGGCAGCGTGGTCGTGGTGGTCGTCGAGGAGCGTCCGGTCATCTCCAAGGTCGAGTTCACCGGCACCAAGGAATTCGACAAGGACGTGCTGGTCAAGGCCTTGAAGGACATCGGCATCGGTGAAGGCCAGCCTTTCGACCGCGCCCTGGCCGACCGCGCCGAGCAAGAACTCAAGCGGCAGTACCTGTCGCGCAGCCTGTACGGCGCCGAGGTGGTGACCACCATCACCCCCGTCGAGCGCAACCGCGTCAACGTGACCTTCACCGTCACCGAGGGCGAGGTCGCCAAGATCAAGAACATCCGCATCACCGGCAACCAGGCCTTCAGCGAAAGTTCGCTGAAATCGCAGCTGGAGTTGACCACCGGCGGCTGGCTGACCTGGTACACCAAGTCCGACCAGTACTCGCGCGCCAAGCTCAATGCCGACCTGGAAACGCTCAAGGCCTACTACCAGAACCGTGGCTACCTGGATTTCCGCATCGAATCGACGCAGGTGTCGATCTCGCCGGACAAGCAGGACATCGCCATCACCATCAACGTCGTCGAAGGCATCAAGTACACCGTGACCTCGGTGCGCCTGGAGGGCGAGTTCCTGGGCAAGGAAGAGGAGTTCCGCTCCCTGGTCACCGTCAAGCCCGGTGAGCCCTACAAGGCCGAGGATGTGGCCTCGACCACCAAGGCCTTCACCGACAAGTTCGCGGCCTATGGCTATGCCTTCGCACGTGTCGAATTCAAGCCCGAGGCCGATCGTGAGAAGGGCCTCGTGGCCGCCGTGTTCCAGGCCCAGCCGCAGCGCCGCGCCTATGTGCGCCGCGTCAATGTGGCCGGCAACTCGCGCACCCGCGACGAGGTCGTGCGCCGCGAGTTCCGCCAATACGAATCGGCCTGGTACGACGGCCAGAAAATCAAGCTCTCGCGCGACCGCGTGGACCGCCTGGGCTACTTCAAGCAGGTCTCCATCGACACGGCCGAGGTGCCTGGCACGCAGGACCAGGTCGATCTGACCATGACGGTCGAGGAAAAGCCCACCGGCAACCTGATGCTGGGCGCGGGCTTTTCCAGCGCCGACAAGCTCTCGCTGTCGGCCTCGATCAAGCAGGACAACGTGTTCGGCTCCGGCAACTACCTTGGCCTGGAGTTCAACACCAGCAAGTCCAACCGCACCATCGTGCTGAGCACGACCGACCCGTACTTCACGGACATCGGCATCTCGCGCTCGGTCGACCTTTTCTACCGCACCACCAAGCCGCTGAGCACGCAGGGCGGTGACTACGAGCTGATCACTCCCGGTGCGTCCATCCGCTTCGGTGTGCCCTTCACCGAACTGGACACGGTGTTCTTCGGCATCGGCATCGAGCAGACCCAGATCAAGGGTGACGTCGGCCTGCCCGTCAGCTACTACCTGTACCGCCAGAACTTCGGCGACCGCAGCCTGAGCATCCCGCTGACGCTGGGCTGGGCCCGCGACGGCCGCGACAGCACGCTGGTGCCCAACGCCGGCAGCTACCAGCGCGTCAACCTGGAGTGGGGTGTGGCCGGTGACACCCGCTACCTCAAGTCCAACCTGCAATACCAGCAGTACTGGCCGCTGAGCAAGGCCTTCACGCTGGGCATCAACGGTGAACTGGGCTGGGGCAGGGGCCTGAACGGCAAGCCGTACCCCATCTTCAAGAACTTCTTCGGCGGTGGTCTGGGCACGGTGCGCGGCTTCGACCAGAACTCGCTGGGCCCGGTCGACATCCAGGGCGCCTACATCGGCGGCACCAAGCGCATCAACCTGAACTCCGAGCTGTACGTGCCGTTCCCGGGATCCGGCAATGACCGCACCCTGCGCATCTTCGGCTACGCAGATGCCGGTAACGTCTGGGGCGAGGACGAGACCGTGTCCTTCGGCGACCTGCGTGCCTCGGTCGGTATTGGCATCAGCTGGATCTCGCCCGTGGGCCCGCTCAAGCTGAGCTATGGCGAGCCCGTGCGCAAGTTCGATCACGATAAAATCCAGAAACTCCAGTTCCAGATCGGCACCGCCTTCTGATGTCCCTGCAGACCATGAAATCCCTTGTCACACCCCTGGCCCGCGGTCTGGCCCTGTGCGCTCTGGCGGCAGGGGCCTTGGCCGTGCACGCCCAGGAGATCAAGATCGGGTATGTCAACCTCGACCGGGTGCTGCGTGATGCCGGCCCGGCCAAGGCGGCCCAGTCCAAGCTGGAAGGCGAGTTCAGCCGCCGTGAGAAGGACCTGACCGATGTGGCGGCGCGTCTCAAGGCCGCTTCGGACAAGTTCGAGAAGGACGCGCCGACGCTGGCCGAGAGCGAGCGCAGCCGTCGTCAGCGTGATCTGGTCGAGCAGGACCGCGAATTCCAGCGCAAGCGCCGCGAGTTCCAGGAAGACCTGAACCAGCGCAAGAACGAAGAGCTCGCCGGGGTGCTCGATCGCGCCAACCGCGTGGTCAAGCAGATTTTCGACAGCGAAAAGTACGACCTGATCGTGCAGGAAGCCGTGTTCGCCGGCCCGCGCGTGGACATCACCGACAAGGTGATCAAGGCGCTCAACGGACCAGGCAAGTGACGTCGACGTCTGTCAGGCCCGGCCAGCCTTTCCAGGTGGCGCTGGGCGATCTGGTCCGGGACCTCGGTGGTGAATTGCTGGGGCCACCGGGGCTGTTGATTTCGCGGATCGCTCCCCTCGATGCAGCCGACCCCGGCTGCATTTCGTTTCTGGCCAACCCGAAATACCGCGCTCAACTGCAGACCACGCAGACGGGCTGCGTGATCGTGTCGCCGGCCGTGCGCGATGAAGCCGCCTCGCGTGGCGCCGCCATCGTCACCGATGACCCTTACCTGTATTTCGCACGCCTGAGCCAGTGGTGGGCGAAGCAGGTGCGGCCTCGTGCCGTTCCTTCCGTGCATCCCTCGGCGGTCGTGCATCCGTCGGCCCGGCTGGGCCAGGACGTCGATGTCGGTCCGCTGGCCGTGATCGAAGAGGGCGCCGAGATCGGCGATGGCGCAATCATCGGTCCGCACACGGTCGTTGGCGCCCAGGCCCGCATCGGCGCGGACACGCGTCTGGCGGCCCGGGTGACGATCGGCTTCGATTGCGTGATCGGCGAGCGCTGCATCCTGCACAGCGGCGTGGTGATCGGTGCCGATGGCTTCGGCTTCGCGCCCGTGCAGGGCCGCTGGGAAAAAATCGAACAGCTCGGCGCCGTGCGCATCGGCAACGATGTGGAGCTGGGCGCCAACACCTGCGTGGACCGCGGGGCCCTCGATGACACCATCCTGGAAGATGGCGTCAAGCTGGACAACCTGGTGCAGATCGCGCATAACGTGCGGGTCGGCGCCCACACCGCCATGGCCGGCTGCGTCGGCGTGGCCGGCAGCACCACCATCGGCAAGCACTGCACCGTGGGCGGCAGCGGCATGATCCTGGGCCACCTCACCTTGGCCGACCACGTCCACGTCTCGGCAGGCACGCTGATTTCGCGCTCCATCCACAAGCCAGGTCAGTACACCGGCATCTTCCCGTCGGACGACAACGCGTCCTGGGAAAAGAACGCCGCCACGCTGCGCCAACTCCATTCGCTGCGCGAGCGACTTCGCGCGCTAGAAAGAAAATCCCCATGACCGTGAAGATGGACATCCACAAGATCCTCGAGCTGCTGCCGCACCGCTACCCCATCCTGCTGGTGGACCGCGTGGTCGAGCTCGAAGAGAACAAGCGCATCCGCGCCGTCAAGAACGTCACCATCAACGAGCCGTACTTCACCGGCCACTTCCCGCACCGCCCGGTGATGCCCGGCGTGATGATGCTGGAGGCGCTGGCCCAGGCGGCTGCGCTGCTGTCCTTCGCCAGCCAGGGCGTGAAGACGGACGACAAGACGGTCTACTACTTCGTTGGCATCGACAACGCGCGCTTCAAGCGCCCGGTGGAGCCGGGTGACCAACTGATCCTGGATGTGACCGTGCTGCGGGCCAAGGCCGGCATCTACAAGTTCAAGGCTCAGGGCCTGGTCGATGGCGAAGTGGCCGTCGATGCCGAACTGATGTGCACGATGCGCCGCATCGACTGACGGGAGCGACGCGATGGCCAACATCCATCCCACCGCGCTGGTCGACCCCAAGGCCCAGCTGGGCGAGAACGTCACCATCGGCGCCTTCAGCATCGTCGGCCCGAACGTGCGCATCGACGAGGGCACGACCGTGGGCGCCCACTGCGTGATCGAAGGGCACACCACCATCGGCCGCGACAACCGCTTCTACTCGAATGTGGCCGTCGGCGGCGATCCGCAGGACAAGAAGTACGCGGGCGAGCCCACCCGCCTGGAGATTGGTCACCGCAACACCATCCGCGAGTGCTGCACCTTCAACACCGGCACGGTGCAGGACGAAGGCATCACGCGCGTGGGCGATGACAACTGGATCATGGCCTATGTGCACGTGGCGCATGACTGCCGCGTGGGCAACAAGATCATCCTGGCCAACAGCGTGCAGCTGGCCGGCCACGTGCACGTGGGCGACTGGGCGATCGTGGGCGGCATGAGCGGCGTGCACCAGTTCGTCAAGATCGGCGCGCACGCCATGACCGGCATGTGCACCGCGCTGGGCCAGGATCTGCCGCCTTTCGTGATGGCGCAGGGCAACATGGCGTCGGCCCATGGCGTGAACCTGGAAGGCCTGCGCCGCCGCGGCTTCAGCGCCGAGCGCCTGTCGGCCGTCAAGCAGATGCACAAGGCGCTGTACCGCCAGGGCCTGACGCTGGAGCAGGCCAAAGGCCAGATCGATACACTCAAGAGCTCGCATCCCGAAGCTGTGGCCGACGTCGATCTGATGCTGTCTTTCCTGGCTTCATCAACCCGAGGCATCGTGCGCTGACATGGCGACTTGGGCAGAACCGAACGGCGCGCCGCGCATCGCGATGGTGGCGGGCGAGACCTCGGGCGATCTGCTCGCGGGCCTGCTGCTGAGCGGCCTGCGCGAGCGCTGGCCGGGGCTGCCCTCGGCTGGCATCGGCGGGCCGAAGATGGCCGCCCAGGGCTTCGAGGCCTGGTGGCCGCACGAGAAGCTGGCCGTCAACGGCTTCGTGGAGGTGCTGCGGCACTACCGCGAGCTCTCCGGCATCCGCACGCAGCTGGGTGATCGCCTGCTGGTCGATCCTCCCAGCCTGTTCATCGGTGTGGACGCGCCGGATTTCAACCTGGGCCTGGAGGCCCGGCTGAAGGCGGGGGGCATCAAGTCGGTGCACTTCGTCAGCCCGTCGATCTGGGCCTGGCGCGGCAAGCGCATCCACAAGATCCACCAGTCGGTGGACCACATGCTGTGCCTGTTCCCGTTCGAGCCGGAGATCTACGAGCGCGCCGGCATCCCGGCCAGCTACGTGGGGCATCCGTTGGCCGACAAGATCCCCTTGGAGGTGCCACGCGCTGCGGCACGGCAGGCGCTGGGCCTGGGCGAGCGCGACACCGTGGTGGCCGTGCTGCCGGGCAGCCGCCGCTCCGAGATCAAGTACATCGCGCCGACCTTCCTGCAGACGGTGGCCCGTCTGGCGCGGCTGAGGCCGGAGTTGCGCTTCGTGCTGCCCATGGTGCCCAGCCTGCGCACCATGATCGAACCGCTGGTGGCCGAGCATGCGCCCGATGCACCGCTCACGCTGCTCGATGGCCAGAGCCACGAGGCCCTGGCCGCCTGCGATGTGACGCTGATCGCCAGCGGCACCGCCACGCTGGAGGCCGCGCTCTTCAAGACGCCCATGGTCATCGCCTACCGGCTGAACGCGCTGAACTGGCACCTGATGAAGAACATGGGCTACCTGCCGTGGATCGGTCTGCCCAACATCCTGGCGCGCGAGTTCCTGGTGCCCGAGCGCGTGCAGCACGACGCCACGCCCGAGCGCCTGGCCCAGGATGTGCTCGATTGGCTGGACAATCCTGCCAAGGCGGACGCCGTGCGCCAGCGTTTCACCGAGATGCACCACCTTTTGAAGCGGGACACCGCCCGCTGTGCCAGCGATGCCATCGCCCAAGTCCTCGAAGCGCGGTGACGCGCCCATCATCGTGCCGCAGCAGCTCGATCTGCTGTGGACGCCCGTCGGCCTGGTGGCCGGCGTGGACGAGGCCGGCCGCGGCCCGCTGGCCGGCCCGGTGGTGGCCGCAGCCGTCATCCTGGACGACCAGCAACCCATCAAGGGCCTGAATGATTCCAAGAAGCTCACGCCGGCCACGCGCGATCGCCTGTTCGACGAGATCCGCGCGAAGGCGCTGTGCCTGTGCATCGCGGAAGCCACGGTGGAAGAGATCGACCAGATCAACATCCTGCAGGCCACGATGCTGGCCATGAAACGCGCTGTCGAAGGCTTGCGCCTGAAGCCCGCCCAAGTGCTGGTCGATGGCAACCGCCTGCCGGTGCTCAAGGTGCCCGCCGAGGCCATCGTCAAGGGCGATGCCAAGGTCACGGCCATCGCGGCGGCGTCGATCCTGGCCAAGGTGCACCGCGACCGGCTGTGTCAGCAACTGCACGAGCGTTATCCGCTCTATGGCTTCGACGGCCACAAGGGCTACGGCACGGCCGAGCACCTGGCCGCCCTGGCCATGCATGGCGCCTGCCCGGAGCATCGCCGCAGCTTTTCGCCCGTGCGCGAATCGCTGGAGCTGCGCCCGCCGCTGCCGCTGTGAGCCTGGTCCGCGCGGACCTTTCGAACCATCCCCATGCCTGCCGTCCAACTGATCACCTCGCGCGACAACCCCCTGCTGCAGCGCCTGCGCAAGCTGGCCGCCGACCCGGGGGCGTACCGCAAGCTCGGTGAAGTCTGGCTGGAGGGCGACCACCTGTGCTCGGCCTGCGTGGACCGTGGTGTCGATGTGCATCTGGCGGTGATCGCTGATACCGCCTGGACAGGCCCTGAAGGCCACGCATTGCGCAACGACACCCAGGCCGACCGGCTGACCGCGCTGGCGACTCAGGCGAACAAGGTGGTGGTGGTTCCCGAGGCGTTGTGGAAGAGCTTCACCGGCCTGGAATCTCCGGCACGTCTCGGTTTCGTGCTGAAGCATGAGGCTGCGCAGGCCATCCAGCCCGGCTTGCCCACGGTGGTGCTGGACCGCCTGCAGGATGCCGGCAACGTGGGCACCATCCTGCGCGCGGCATCAGCGCTGGGAGCACGGCAAGTGGTTGCGCTCAAGGGCACGGCCGCGCTGTGGTCGTCCAAGGTGCTCCGTGCGGCCATGGGCGCCCATTGGGGCCTGCACCTGGTCGAAAACGCCACCATGGACGATCTGGAGGCCTTGGCGGTGCCCCTGGTGGCCACCAGCTCCCACGCCGACCACAGCCTGCCTGTGGCGCCCTTGCCGGATCCTTGCGCCTGGGTGCTGGGGCACGAAGGGCAGGGCGTTGCGCCTGAGTTGATGCGCCGTTGCGCGATGACGGTCAGCATCCCTCAGCCCGGCGGGGAGGAGTCCTTGAATGTGGCCATGGCCGCCTCCATCTGCCTGTACGAATCCCTGCGTCGGCGTTGAGCTTGCTGCGATGTGAAAAGTTGTATCGCCCCCACGGGCATCAGGGCTGCACAAAACGCGTTTCAGGGAACTAGAATGGAACCTGAATGTC
Source organism: Candidatus Aquabacterium excrementipullorum (assembly GCA_019112875.1). Classification (GTDB taxonomy): domain Bacteria; phylum Pseudomonadota; class Gammaproteobacteria; order Burkholderiales; family Burkholderiaceae_C; genus Aquabacterium; species Aquabacterium excrementipullorum. Next base: position 46,145 of record DXIO01000109.1, on the reverse strand, counting down.
AAATGAACGAACGGCGCTGCATGGTGCGGCTGACCTGTTCATTCGGCGATCTCGCGAATTTCGCATTACGGAGCACACATGGACCGATCCCTCAAACCCCTTGACGTGGCCTATGGCGGCGCCCTGAGCGGCGAACGTCAGCGCGTGCTGCGCAACACCTATGCCCTGCTGGCCCTGTCGATGGTGCCCACGGTGCTGGGCGCCTGGATGGGCGTGGCGCTGAACTTCAGCTTCTTCGCGGGCAGCCCGCTGATCGGCTTCGTCGTCTTCATGGCGGTGGCCTTCGGCTTCTTCTATGCCATCGAGAAGAACAAGAACTCCGGCCTGGGTGTCATCCTGCTGCTGGGCTTCACTTTCTTCATGGGCCTGATGCTGTCGCGCATGATCGGCCGCGTGCTGGGCTTCTCCAATGGCGCGCAACTGATCGCGCTGGCCTTCGGCGGCACGGGTTTGGTCTTCGTGACCATGGCCACGCTGGCCAGCACCATCAAGCGCGACATCAGCGGCATGGGCAAGTGGCTGACGGTGGGCGCCATCGTGTTGCTGCTGGCCATCGTGGCCAACATCTTCCTGCAGTTGCCGGCGCTGATGCTGACCATCTCGGCCCTGGCCGTGGCGATCTTCTCGGCCTTCATCCTGTACGACCTGAAGCAAGTGGTCGACGGCGGTGAAACCAATTACGTCACTGCCACGCTGCATGTGTACCTGAGCGTCTACAACGTGTTCCAGTCGCTGTTGAGCCTGCTGGGCATCTTCGGCGGCAGCGACGACTGAGGTCGACGCCAGCGGACACCGGGCCTGCGCCTCGCAGGCCCATCGGCAAGGGGCCCTGCGGGGTCCCTTTTTCTTTGGTACAAGGTGTGCAACAACAATGCCGAGAAGGGCTGGCCGTCATGTGGTTGCGCAGGTTGGCATGGATCCTGGGAGGCGTGGCGCTCGTGGGCGTGGCGGTCATCGCCTACCTGCTGGCCACGTTCGATCCGAACCGCTACAAGGACGTGCTCATCGACAAGGTGCGCACGGATTACCAGCGCACGCTCGTGCTGCAAGGTCCGATCAGCCTGGGGCTGTGGCCCAGCCTGCATGTCAAGCTCAGCCAGGTGCGGCTGAGCGAGCACCAGCGCGAAGACGTGTTCGCCTCGGCCGAGGGGCTGGAGTTGTCGGTGCAGGCCTTGCCGCTGCTGCACAAGCAATTGCGGGTGAACAGGGTCGAAGCCCATGGCGTGTCGGTGCGCTACCTGCGTGATGCCCAGGGCCGCAGCAACATCGACGATCTGCTCAAGAAGCCCGACGAGCCCAAGCCCGATGAAGCGCCGGGCGAGCCACTCGCCTTCGAGGTGGCCGGCATCCAGCTCAAGGATGTCTCGCTCGATGTGGATGATCGCCAGACCGGCACGCACGGCAAGGTCGCACTGCAGTCCTTCGACAGCGGCCGCCTGGCGGATGGGTTGAAGTCCGACATCACGCTCAAGGCGCAGGCCACGCTCACCAAGCCATCGCCAGTGAGTGCGCATGTGCAGGGCAGTCTGTCGTTGACGCCGCAACTCGCGCAGAAGAGCCTGCTGATCGACAAGCTGGCCCTGGATGTGGAGGGCGATGCGCCCGGCGTGAAACAGCTCAAGGCCGCCTTGAAGGCTGGTGCCTTGCGCTGGGATGGCGCGCGTGGCGCGGCCGAGGCCCAGGATGTGTCCCTGCAGGGCGGCGCCCAACTGGCGGGCCTGTCGGTGGAAAACGCGACCATCAACCTGGATCGTTTTGAATACGATCCCACCGCCCAGTCCTTGCAATTGTTCAAGCTGGCGAGCAAGGTGGCGGCACGCCAGGGTGGCCAGCCCTTGAACGCCGAGTTGAACTGGCCTGAACTGGCGGTCAAGGGCAACGAGATCAAGGGCAGCACGCTCGATGGGCAGGTGGCACTGGCCGGCCCCACGGCGGTGGAGGCCACCTTCAAGAGCGACGCGCCCACCGGTGGGTTCCAGCAGTTCAAGGTGCCCGCTCTGGTTCTTGAGTTCAACGTGCGCATGGCGGGCGAGGGCGGTACGCGGGAGATCAAGGGCAGCACCCGCGCCGACCTGGACGTGCAGCCGCAGGCCCGCAAGCTGGCCCTGCAGGCACTGGCGCTGGACGCGCGCGTGCAGGAGCCTTCATTGCAGCCCGTTCAGATCAAGGCGACCGGCCAAGCCACTGCACAGGGTGCCACGGATAAGGCCCCCGCCCAGGCTGAATGGGGCCTGCAAGGCCAGATCAACAGCAATCCCTTTGAGAGCAAAGGCACGGCCAAGCTGGGCGACGGCGTGCCGCGTATGCAGGCCAGCGCGCATTTCACTTCGCTGGACCTCAACCGTCTGCTGCCTGCGCCCACCGCCTCCGCATCGGCGCCTGCCACCCCGGCCGTGCCCGCGTCGGGCGGCGGCACCACGAAGCCCGGCGCTTCGCCCGCCGGCCAGGTGGACCTGTCGGCCCTGTCGTTGGTGGACGGCCGCTTCGAGTTCACCGCCGGTCAACTGGCCGTGCGGCAATACCGCGTGAGCGATGCCCAGCTGCTGGCCGAGCTGGCGCACGGCAAGCTGGCCTTGCAGAACTTGTCCGGCGCGGCCTGGGGTGGACGCTTCCAGGCCAAGGGCAGCGCGCAGGCGGGGGCGAACCAGAAGCTGGCCTTGCAAGGATCGGCCGAAGGCGTCGACATCCAGGCGCTGCTCAAGGACGTGGCCGGCAAGGATGTGCTGGAAGGGCGGGGCCAGGTCAAGGCGGACGTGAGCACCACAGGCCGCACGGTGCAGCAGCTCACGGCGGGGCTGGACGGCACGGCCTCCGTGCTGCTGCGCGACGGCGCTGTGAAGGGCATCAACCTGGCCAAGTCCCTGCGCGATGCCAAGGCGCGCCTGGGCGGCAAGGGCGACGACGTGCAGCGTTCCAGCCAGGCCGAGAAAACCGATTTCACCGAGATGTCCGCCAGCTTCCAGATCACCGATGGCGTGGCCCGCAGCAAGGACCTGTCGGCCAAGAGCCCGTTCCTGCGGCTGGGCGGCGAAGGCAGCGTGGACCTGGTGCGCCAGCGCATCGACTACGTTCTCAACACCACCGTCACCGGCACGGTGAAGGGGCAGGGCGGGGCGGAGATCGATGCGCTCAAGGGCCTGACGGTGCCCGTCAAGCTGAGTGGGCCCTTCGATGCGGTGGACTGGAAGATTCAGTGGTCCGGCGTGGCCGTGGGGGCCTTGCAGAACACCGTGAAGAGCCGCCTGGAAGACGAGCTCAAGAAGAAGCTGCTGGGCGGGGCAACCGTGGAGCCAGCCGCATCGGGCGCCAGCGCGCCCAAGCCCTCGCGCGAGGAGCAGATCAAGAACAAGCTGCGCGGCCTGTTCAAGTGAGCCCGAGTCCCGGTCGGCGGCGCGGGTGCGTCAATATTCGTCGCCGCCGATGTAGGTGCCCGGCGCCAGGTTCTCGAAGCGCGTGTTCGATTTCAGGAAGGCCAGGTGCAGGCTGCCCACGGGGCCGTTACGCTGCTTGCCGATGATGATCTCGGCCGTGCCCGGGATCTTCGATTCCTTGTTGTAGTACTCGTCGCGGTAGATGAACATGATCACGTCCGCATCCTGCTCGATGGCGCCGGATTCGCGCAGGTCGGACATCATCGGGCGCTTGTCGGGGCGTGTTTCCACCGAACGGTTCAACTGTGAGAGCGCGATCACCGGGCACTGCAGCTCCTTGGCCAGCGCCTTCAGTCCCCGCGAGATCTCGCCGATCACGGTGGCGCGGTTTTCTTCGTTGCCGCCCGAGCCACTCATCAGTTGCAGGTAGTCGATGATGATCAGGCCCAGCGTGCCGCCGAATTGGCGCGCCAGCCGGCGTGCGCGGGCGCGCAGTTCGTTGGGCGACAGGCCGGGGGTCTCGTCGATGAACACGTTGGCCGTGCGCAGCTTCTCGACCGTTTCGCTCAGGCGGCCCCATTCGTCGTCGGACAGGCGGCCCGTGCGCAGGTTCTGCTGGTTGATGCGGCCGATGGAGCCGACCATCCGCAGCGCCAGCTGGGAAGCACCCATTTCCATCGAGAACACGGCCACTGGCAGGCCCTCGTTCACGGCCACGTTCTCGCCGATGTTCAGCGCGAAGGCGGTTTTCCCCATCGAGGGGCGCGCGGCCAGGATGATCAGGTCGCCCTTTTGCAGGCCGGCCGTCATCTTGTCCATCTCGAAGAAGCCGGTGCGCACGCCGGTCACGTCTTCCGAGCCGTTGTCGGCCAGCTCCTGCACGCGGTCGAGCAGGTCGACCACCAGGCCGTCCATGGCGTGGAAGCCCTGCTTGTTCTTGTTGCCTTCCTCGCCGATCTTCATGATCTTGGCTTCGGCCTCGTCGAGCAGGTCGGAAACGTTGCGGCCGTTGGGGTTGAAGGCGTTGGTCGCGATCTCGTCGCTGACCGACACCAGCTTGCGCAGCACCGCGCGCTCGCGCACGATCTCGGCGTAGCGGCGCATGTTGGCCGCGCTGGGCACGCTCTGCGCCAGGGCATTCAGGTAGGCCACACCGCCCACCTCGGTGCCCTTGCCGTGCATCTGCAATTGCTCGAACACGGTGATCACGTCGGCCGGTTTGGAGGCGTTCACCAACTGCTGGATCGCCATGAAGATCAGTTGGTGCTCGTGCCGGTAGAAATCGCTGTCGGTCAGCAGGTCGGAGGCGCGGTCCCAGGCGGAGTTGTCCAGCAGCAGGCCGCCCAGCACGCTTTGTTCAGCCTCGATCGAGTGTGGCGGCACGCGCAGGCGCGCGATCTCGTCGCTGGAGGATGCGCCATCGGCGGAAAACGGTTTGGGGAAGACTGCGGCCATCTTGAGATCATAAAAGGCCGCGCCACGAAGCCTGTGGATAAGTCTGTGGAGCACCTCTGTAAATCCAGGGGAAATGCGGTGGGCAGCGCGGGATAACTCGAAAGGGCGTGAAAAAAGGTGTTGTCTGGCGTACCTTTTGGGTTTTCGGTCAGGCAACTTGCGATCAAATGACCCTGCGTTATTTCCACTTCTGCCGATTTCCCCACCCATGACCGTCGACCAGGCTGCTTCCGCCGTTCGCGGTGACGATGCCGTCACCCTGGAGTTCCTGATGCGCCGCATGCGCCAGAAGAGCGATTTCCCCACGCTCGGCGCCTCCGTGTCCCGCATCCAGGCCATGAGCGAGGCCGAAAACGAAAGCCTTGGGCGCCTGTGCGACGAGATCCTGAAGGACGTGGCCCTGACGCAGAAGCTGCTGCGCGTGGTCAACACCGCCTACTACCGGCGCGCGGGCAGCGACTCGATCAGCACCGTGTCGCGTGCCGTCACCCTGATCGGCGTGGCGGGCATCCGCAACCTGGCGTTGTCGCTGATGCTGGTCGAGCACATGGAGGACAAGCTCCACGCCCAGCAGCTCAAGGAAGAGTTCCTGCGCACGGTGATGGCTGGCACGCTGGCGAGCGAGTTGGCCGGCAGCCCGGCCGAGGCTGAGCAGGCCTTCATCGAATCGCTGTTTCGCAACCTGGGCCGGCTGCTGGTCGAGTTCTACCTGCCGGAAGACGCGCAGGAGATCCGCCGCCTGATCGACCGTCAGGACAAGGGCCAGGCCGCCATGAGCGAGGCCGATGCCAGCCGCAAGGTGCTGGGCATGGGCCTGCAGCAGCTGGGCGTGGCCGTGGGCAAGACCTGGAACCTGCCGGACACCATGCTGTACGCGATGGTCGCGCCCACCGGCAGCGTGCCGACGCGCTCGCTGGCCGCGCGCCCTGAGCGCGCCTTGTGGTGGGCCAGCCTGGCCAATGAAGCCGCCGACACGATGCTGTGGAGCGAGCCGTCCGAACTGGGCGCGCGCCTGCAATCGCTGACCAAGCAGTACGCCGTGGCCCTGAACCTGCCGCCCGAAGCCTTGCAGGAGGCCGCGGCCCGCGCCCGCAAACGCCTGACCGAACTCACACAGGTAATCAAGCTGGATGTGCCGCGCGATTCGCCCGCCGAGCGGCTGCTGGAGGCCTATTACGTCGATGCGCCCAATGCCGGTGCCGAGGCCGGCCCGTCCGCCGAGGCGCTGGGCCTGGCCACGCCTGATGAGGATGGCGCACTGATCGTGCTGGGCGCCGAGCCGCCGCCTGTGGATTCCGCCGGCATCCTGACCAGCGGCATCCAGGACATCGCCAACAGCATGGTCGACAGCTTCAAGCTCAACGACGTGCTGCAGATGATCCTGGAGACGGTGTACCGGGCTTTCGATTGCCGCCGCGTGATCTTCTGCCTGCGCGATGCCCGCAGCGCCCAACTGGTGGGGCGCATCGGGTTGGGTGATGGCGGCGAAGCCTTCAAGAACCTGTTCAAGGTGCCCCTGAAGGCCGCCGAAGGTGCCCCTGTCGACCTGTTCTCAGCCGTGTGCGTCAAGGGCGTGGACACGCTCATCGCCGATGCCAGCGTGCCGGCTGTAGCCTCGCGCCTGCCGGACTGGTTCAAGGCGCATGGCCAGGCGCCCACCTTCCTGCTGCTGCCGATGGCCATGAAGCGCCAGGGCCAGGACATGGTGCTGGGCCTGATCTATGCCGACAAGGGCCAGGCCGAGAGCCTGCTCATCACCGAGAAGGAACTGTCGCTGCTGCGCACCCTGCGCAACCAGGCGGTGATGGCCTTCAAACAGACCGCGGGCGGTTGAGCTAATATCCGCGGGCGGTGCAAGCCGCACCCGGGTCCGCGGGAAGGGTTGAACCCACTTGCCTTCATGTGCTGACCACGGCCTTGTGCCACAGCCTTTGTGCAGCCGGATTGCGGACCATCGGCGCTGATGCACGGAGGTCCGCATGAAACGCTTGCCCGCCCGGCCCGACCTGGGCCATCTCAAGAAACAAGCCAAGGCGTTGCTGTCCCAGTACCGGGATGGTGAGCCTGCCGCCATGGCGCGCTTTCGCGCTTTCCTGCCCGCGGCCGCAGGCCAGTCCGATCTCGCGATCACCCAGATGGCCTTGCGCCTTCACGATGCCCAATCCTGCTTGGCGCGTGAATACGGTTTCGTTTCGTGGGCCGATCTGCAAGGCTTTGTCTCGGCGCGACGTGCGCATGCCGATGATCCGGCCAAGACGGTGTTCAACTGGCTGCGTCTGGTCTACGCGGGCGATGTTGCGGGCGGGACGGACAATGCCAGGCCCACGGTGGCCGAGCGTCTGCTTCAAGAGCATCCAGGCCTGCTGGGCGATGATCCCTATCTCGCTTGCGCGGTGGGCGATGAAGCCTTGTTGCGCCGCACGATCGAGCACGATCCTTCTTGGGTTCACCGCGCGGGCGGGCCACTGCAATTACCGCCGCTCGTGGCCGTGACCCAATCGGGTCTGGCCAGGCTGCCTGCTTACCGTGATGGGCTGCGAGCGTGCACCAAGCTGCTGCTCGACGCGGGCGCCGATCCGAACCAGTCGGTTGGCAACCGCTGGCCGCCGGCTTCCCTGGCGCAGCCGTCGGCCACCGAGCGTCTCTCGGCCCTGTACGGCGCGGCGGGACGAAGCCACGATGCCGTCATCACCAAGCTGCTGCTGGATGCGGGGGCCGATCCCGACGATGGCGAATCGCTGTACCACGCGCTGGACAGCGACAACACGGCATGCCTGCAACTGCTGCTGGAGGCCGGCGCGCGCATCGCCGGCACGAATGCGCTGTTCCGCGTGCTGGACCGCGATGACATCGAGGCCTTGCGTCTGCTGCTGTCTCATGGTGCCGATCCGAATGAGGTCACCGGCGATCCGTATCTGGTGGCGTGGCAGACGCCTTTGCTCTGGGGCATCCGCCGGCGCCGGTCCGTGGCGCACATCGAGGCCTTGCTGGCCGCTGGCGCGAACCCCCGCGCGCAAACGGGCGACGGCACGAGCGCGCACCTGCTGGCCTTGCGCTTCGGCTTGACCGATGTGGCCCGCCTGCTGGCGCCGGCCCATGACGAGGGCCAGCCATTGCCTGTGGGCGAGGATTTCATCGCGGCGTGCGCACGTTGCGACGAGCCTGCCGCACGCGCGCTGCTGAGTGCGCACCCCGGGCTGATCAGCGAGCTGACTGCACCGCAGTTGAGCCTGATGTCTGAACTGGCCTCGCAGGGGTGCGACGCAGCCGTGCGCCTGATGGTCGAGCTGGGTTGGCCCATCGCGGCCAAAGGAGGCGATTGGGATGCCTCGGCCCTGAACCAGGCTGTGTTCCGGGGGGATGCGCCGCTGGCGCGCTTCCTGTTGGCGCATGGTGCCCAATGGACCGAGGAGCACGCCTACGGCAGCAACCTGCTGGGCAGCCTGTCCTGGGGTTCCTGCAACGAGCCTCACCCGGGTGGCGATTGGCTGGGGTGCGCGCAGGCGCTGGTCGAGCATGGCCTGCCGACGGCGCGCCCTGATCCGGTGGATGCGAGCACCGTGCTTGTCGACGGTGTCCGCATGCGTTTCTCCGACGAGGTCGCGGACTACCTTCTGAGCGCTGGTGCCCCGTCCTGAAATGCCTCGCGCATGAAAAAAGCCGCCCGAGGGCGGCTTTTGCAGGCCGGGCGCCCGAAGGTGCCCAGGGCAGCGAGATCAGACGGTCTCGCCAATCACGGTGACGGTCACATCGACGACGACGTCGGTGTGCAGGGCCACGGACACGGCGTGTTCGCCGGTCGTCTTCAGCGGGCCGTTGGGCAGGCGAACCTGCTGCTTGGCCACGTCGAAGCCAGCAGCCTTCAGGGCTTCGGCGATGTCGGCGTTGGTGACGGAACCGAACAGACGGCCGTCCACGCCAGCCTTCTGGGTCAGCGACACGGTCTTGCCGTTGAGCTTCTCGCCGAGGGCTTGAGCGGCGGCCAGCTTGTCGGCTTGCACCTTTTCGAGTTCGGCGCGGCGAGCTTCGAATTCCTTGATTGCGGAAGCGGTGGCGCGACGGGCTTGGCCCGTGGGGATCAGGAAGTTACGGGCGAAGCCGTCCTTGACCTTGACCACGTCACCCAGGTTGCCCAGGTTGCCGACTTTTTCGAGGAGGATGATTTGCATGTCAGTGACTCCTTAAGCCTTGTGCTGGTCGCTGTAGGGCAGCATGGCCAGGAAACGCGAACGCTTGATGGCGGTCGTCAGCTGACGCTGGTAGATGGCGCGCGTGCCGGTCAGGCGAGCGGGGATGATCTTGCCGTTTTCGGCGATGAAGTCACGCAGGGTGTCGACATCCTTGTAGTCGATCTGTTCGACGCCGGCCACGGTGAAGCGGCAGAAACGCTTGCGACGGAACAGCAGGGATTGCGTGTTGCGCTTGCCCTTGCGGTCTTTGGAGAACTTGCCTTTGCCACGAGTGAAAGCCATGGTAGGGACCTCTGTGTACTGAAACGTTAATTGGGTAGGAGCTCGATGATGTGCAGCAGCAGCGCGCGCTTGTTGCGCGTCATCCCCAGGAACCCCTTGATCTTGAGCTCGGCACCGATGTCGGTGCGGTTGAGCTGTTCGGCCAAGGTGCCTATTGCCACGGCCCGGATGTCGCAGACCACCTTGCGGGGCTGCTGGGCTTCGACCACGTCTGATTCGTGGTGGAGGCCGATGTCCAGGGCGGGCAAACCGGCGGGGGTGTAGCGCAGTGCTTTTCTCTCGACGATGCTGGCGGTCAGGACCACTTCATTGAAGCGGGGGCTGACTGGCGCGTTGACTGCATCGACCAAGGCGAAAAGCCCGACGTCACGCCCTGATGCTCAAGGCATCAGGCTGCGGCTTGCTGCTGGTCTTGAGCGGCCTTGCGGGCCTCTTCGCGCTCGACCTGCTTCATCATCACGGACGGGCCGGTGTGGGCCTTGTCCTGGACCACGGTCAAGTGGCGCAGCACGGCGTCGTTGAAGCGGAAGGCGGTCTCGAGCTCAGCCAGGGTTTCCTTGCTGGTTTCGATGTTCAAGCACAGGTAGTGCGCCTTGGCCAGCTTGTTGATCTGGTAAGCCAGCTGACGACGGCCCCAGTCTTCGACGCGGTGGATCTGGCCACCGGCAGCGGTGATCGAACCCTTGTAACGCTCCAGCATGGCCGGAACTTGTTCGCTTTGATCCGGGTGGATCAGCAGCACGATTTCATAGTGACGCATGAATGCTCCTTGTGGATTCCCCGCCCTGGAAGATCCCGGGGCCGGGCGGAAGCCGTCGTGAAGCGTCAAACCCAACGACGGCAAGGGCTGCCACCTGAGGTTTCAGGAAGGCAACAGACGAAAAGCCGGCGATTGTAGCGCGAAAACGCTCAGTTGCCAACGGCGGCGCCCAAGGTGCGCCCATCGACTGCCCGGTACAGGGCGCGGACGAAGTCCGTCTGGGTGAGGATGCCCACCAGTTGCTTGCGCTCGTCGATGATGGGGATGTGGTGGTGGCCACCCTCGGAGAACACGGCCGCCAGGTCCAGAACCGGGCGGCTTGCACTGGCCACGCGCACGTGGCGCGTCATGATCTGGCCGACCACGTCGGGCTTGTCGGCGTGCACGGTGGTGACGCGGCGCACGAAGCCGCGCAGGCGCTCGGCAAAGCCTTCGTGCAGGTCCAGGTCGGCGTGGCGCATGAAATCGGCCAGCGTGACGATGCCGACCAGCTTGTTCCAGCGGTCCACCACGGGCAGGGCCTTGACCTTGTGCTCGCGCATCTGGCGCCAGGCGGTCTGCAGCGAATCGCCGAACTGCACGGTGACGGGATCGCGGCTCATGACCTCGTCGCAGCGCAGATCGCCCAGCAGGCGCTGGTAGGACTGGGCTTCGGTCTCACGCAGCAGGGATTCAAGGTCGTCGCGGCTGACGTCCAGCACCTCGTTGTGGCGGCGCAGCACGGCGTCCAGATCCTGGGCGGAAAAGCGCGGGGGCGGCTCGCCTGGCACGGGTGCGGCGGCGCGCTGCTGGGCGTGCGGGTAGCGCTTGCCCGTGAGCTGGTTGTAGGCCATGCCGGCCAGCACCAGCATGGTCGAGTCGATGCAGGCAGGGAAGGCGGCGAACGAGAAGTGCGTGACGTGGCCCATGCTGGTCAGCAGGGCCATGGCGCCACCGGGCGGGTGCAGGCAACGGCCGGCGAACATCACGGCGATGGCCAAGCCGACCGCGGCGGCAGAAGCCCAGGCCGGATCTGGGATCAGGTTGGCACAGGTGATGCCTACCAGCGCCGACAGCGTGTTGCCGCCGACCACCGACCAGGGCTGCGCCAGCGGGCTGCCGGGCACGGCGAACACCAGCACGGCGCTGGCGCCCAACGGTGCCGCCAGCCAGGGAAGGGTGCTGCTGCTCAGCCAGGCACCGTGGCCCCAGCGGCACAGCAGGGCGGTGAACAGGATGCCGATGAAGCCCCCCAGTGCCGCGCGCCAGCGTTCGCGGTGATCGACGGTGAGAGGGGCAGGGCGCAAGGCCGCCAGCCAGGAGTCCAGGCGGTCAGAGGTCGAAAGGCGGAGCATCGATCAGCGGGCTGTTCTTAAGCTGCATCGATTATGCCTATTTGGGCGAGGCCCCGCCGAGGTCATCGCCCAAGGCCTCGCCCGTCAGGGCGCGTAGACCAGCGGCGCGAGCGAATTGCCCGGGGCGATGCTGGCGCAGTTCTCAGGCGCGGCCTTGCCGGCGAATCGGTCATCGATCCAGTCGGTTGCCCAGGGCAGCCAGCTGATCATGGTCACGAAGTGGCTGGTGCCGAATTCCTTGTGCTCGACCTTCACGCCCTGGGCGCAGTATTGGCGAGCGAGCGTACGCACATCGCCGGCCAGCATCACGCCGTCGCCCTTGCCCCAGAGCGGCGAGGTCTTGGTGAGCTCCAGGGTGCCGCCGGTGCCTTGACCGATCTGCAGCGGGATGGTGGGGGTGCCACCCGTGCCCATGATGACCTTGTTGACGGCCGCGACGTACTCGGCAATCTTGGTGCGGTCCTGGTATTCGGGCTTGACGAGGTCCTTCCAGGTCACCTTGCTGTACTGGCCCAGCACGTAGGCGATCGAGGCCTTCTGCATCCTGTCGTAGACCTCCAGGCCGCGAGGGGTGAGGTACTTCTGGATGTCGATGCCATAGGAGCGCGAGACGCCGATGACGGCCATGGGCATCACACCGCCCCAGATGGGGGCGCCTTCCACGTAGGTGAGGTTGTGCTCGGGGCTCACCAGGGTGCCGCCAAACGCGGCGCCGATCAGGTTCGGCGTCAGATCCGGGGCGTAGGTCGGTGCCAGCTCGGCGGCCCATTCCGTGGCGATCGCGCCGCCGGAGTAGCCCAGCAGGGCTACCTTGGCATTCTTGGCCAGGCCGATCTGCGGCGTATTGAAGGCAGCGCGGATCGAATCGAGCGTGTTGTAGCCGTACTCGGGGCCGGCCGCGAAGGCGGCTTTCTGCCCTTGGGTGTCGGAGATGACGACGGTGTAGCCCTTCTTGCGGTAGGTGCCGAACAGAATCGTCTCGACGGCCGGCAGCACGTCAGGGATCCGCTTGCCGCCAGCGAATGCGCGCGACGGCGCGTCTTCCGGGTTCAGCGAGTCGTAGAACGACTGGTAGGACAGCACCTTGTTCTTGTTCGTGCAGTCGGCGGAGGCGCAATCGGGCGTGAAGATGGTGGTGACGTTCGCGGCCGGCTCGAGCAGGGCATTGGTCGAGCGGTACACCACTTGCGTGGCCGGGATCCTGGTCTTGATGCCGACGACGTAGTACGAGATGGTGCGTGTCTTGAGGACCGTGCCAGGTGCGATGTCGGCCAGCGGCGTGCTGCCCGTGTACTGGTAGAAGGGATCCGGTGTGGTGGTCTGCGCCTGGGCCGAGGCGCCGGCTGCGAGGGATGCGATCGCCAGCAGCGTGGCCGTGGTGAGAGGTGAGATGCGGGACATGAAGGAGGCGCTCCTCGAATGATGTGGGCTGGATGGCCTCATGCTAGTTGACGGAAAGTCACGTGCATTTGCCATATCCACCCATTCATTTGCCGCATCGACCGAACTCAGGGTCGATACCTAGCTTGAAATCAGGACACGCTGAGGGTAAACCTCCAGCCAGGGGTGGCGGGCACATTAGCCCAGGGCTGGATAGCCAATAAAAAAGGGAACGTGAAACACGTTCCCTTTCTGTGTTGTGACGCTGCTGCGTCTCACGCTCAGCGCTGGGTGGCCAGGCGCTGCCAGGTCTCGACCACGGTGTCCGGGTTCAGCGACATGGACACGATGCCTTCGGCGGCCAGCCAGTCGGCGAAGTCCGGGTGGTCGCTGGGGCCCTGGCCGCAGATGCCGATGTACTTGCCGTGGGCGCGGCAGGCGGCGATGGCGCGCGAGATCATGGCCTTCACGGCCGGATCGCGCTCGTCGAAATCGTGCGCGAGCAGTTCCAGGCCGGAATCGCGGTCCAGGCCCAGGGTGAGCTGGGTCAGGTCGTTCGAGCCGATGGACATGCCGTCGAAGTACTCCAGGAACTGCTCGGCCAGGATGGCGTTGGAGGGCACTTCGCACATCATGATGACGCGCAGGCCGTCCTTGCCACCCTTGGATTCGCGCACCAGGCCCTGGTCGGCCAGCATGTTGGTGACGCGCTCGGCCTGCTTCAGGGTGCGCACGAAGGGCACCATGATCTCGACGTTGGTCAGGCCCATGTCGTTGCGCACGCGCTTGAGGGCTTCGCACTCCATCGCGAAGGCCTCGCCGAACTCCTCGCTGATGTAGCGTGAGGCACCGCGGAAGCCCAGCATCGGGTTTTCTTCTTCCGGCTCGTAGCGGCTGCCACCGATCAGCTTCTTGTACTCGTTGGACTTGAAGTCCGACAGGCGCACGATGACGGGCTTCGGGAAGAACGCAGCGGCGATGGTGGCGATGCCTTCGGCCAGCTTGTCCACATAGAAGGCACGCGGGCTGGCGTGGCCACGGGCCACCGACTCCACGGCCTTCTTCAGGTCCATGTCGATGTTGGGATAGTCGAGGATGGCCTTGGGGTGGACGCCGATGTTGTTGTTGATGATGAACTCGAGGCGGGCCAGGCCCACGCCGCCGTTGGGCATCTGCGCGAAGTCGAAGGCCAGCTGAGGGTTGCCCACGTTCATCATGATCTTGATGCCGATGTGGGGCATCTCGCCACGCGTGACCTCGGAGATTTCGGTCTCGAGCAGGCCGTCGTAGATGTGGCCGGTGTCGCCTTCGGAGCAGGCCACGGTGACCAGGGCGCCGTCCTTCAGGCGCTCGGTGGCGTTGCCGCAACCGACCACGGCCGGGATGCCTAGTTCACGGGCGATGATGGCGGCGTGGCAGGTGCGACCGCCACGGTTGGTCACGATGGCGCTGGCGCGCTTCATCACCGGTTCCCAGTTGGGGTCGGTCATGTCGGTGACCAGCACATCGCCGGGCTTGACCTTGTCCATCTCGGACAGGCTGTGCACGATGCGCACGGGGCCGGTGCCGATCTTCTGGCCGATCGCGCGGCCTTCGGCCAGCACGGTGCCGGTGCTCTTGAGCTTGTAGCGCTGCTCGGTCTTGCCGGCCTGCTGGCTCTTCACCGTCTCGGGGCGGGCCTGCAGGATGTAGAGCTTGCCGTCGCCGCCGTCCTTGCCCCATTCGATGTCCATGGGGCGGCCGTAGTGCTGCTCGATCACCAGGGCGTAGCGGGCCAGTTCCAGCACGTCATCGTCGGTCAGGCTGTAGCGGTTGCGCTGCTCGGGCGCGCAATCGACCGTCTTCACGAGCTTGCCGCTGGCGGCCTTCTCCTCGGGCGTGGCGAACTCCATCTTGATCAGCTTGGAGCCCAGGTTGCGGCGGATCAGCGCGCGCTTGCCGGCCTTGAGCGTGGGCTTGTGCACGTAGAACTCGTCGGGGTTCACGGCGCCTTGCACCACGGTTTCGCCCAGGCCGTAGCTGGAGGTGATGAAGACCACGTCGGGGAAGCCCGATTCGGTGTCCATCGTGAACATCACGCCGGCGGCGCCCAGGTCGGAGCGCACCATGCGCTGCACGCCGGCCGACAGGGCCACCACGTCGTGGGCAAAGCCCTTGTGCACGCGGTAGGAGATGGCGCGGTCGTTGTACAGCGAGGCGAAGACTTCCTTCATCTTGTGCAGGATGTCCTCGATGCCGACCACGTTCAGGAAGGTTTCCTGCTGGCCGGCGAAAGAGGCGTCGGGCAGGTCTTCCGCGGTGGCGGAAGAACGCACGGCGAACGAAGCCTGCAGGTTGTCGCCCGCCAGGGTGACGAAGGCGTCGCGGATGGCCTTTTCGAGGTCGGCGGGGAAGGGCTGGGATTCGACCCAGCCACGGATCTCGGCGCCGGCTTCGGCCAGGGCCTTGACGTCGTCGGTGTCCAGGGCCGCCAGGCGCTTGCTGATGCGGTCGGTCAAGCCGTCGTGCTTGAGGAACTCACGAAAGGCGTGGGCCGTGGTGGCGAAGCCCGTGGGCACGCGCACGCCGTCAGGCAACTGGGAGATCATCTCGCCCAGCGAGGCGTTCTTGCCGCCGACCGATTCAACATCGGTCATCCGCAGTTGTTCGAACGGGACGACCAGCGCGGTCGGCTCGAAAAGGTTGGACATAAAAACTCCAGATGGTAAAAAAACCGGTGGTCTGGCCGAGGGCGCGCACTTTGTGGTTCTTGATGGTGACGCACCGATCAGCAAGACGAGATGCCGCGCATTTTAGGGTTGGACCCAGGGGCTCTGCAGGAAATATTCGAGTGGGCTTACCATGCGGGCATGAACAGCCCCACGCAAGCCCCTTCTGGACATGCCGCCGGACGTATTGCGGACACATCACTTGTCGCTCATGCGGCCCGCGCAGAGATGGACGCGGACCGTGCGCTGTTGCTGGACCAGCAGCTGTGCTTTGCCCTGTATTCCAGTTCCTTGCTGTTGACCAAGCTGTACAAACCGCACCTGGACAGGCTGGGGCTGACCTATCCGCAGTACCTGGTGATGCTGGTGCTGTGGGAGCACGACGACCAGGTGGTACACGAGGTGGGTGACCGTCTGGGCCTGGATTCCGGCACCCTGACGCCACTGCTCAAGCGGATGGAGGCGCATGGCTTGATCCAGCGCCAGCGGGATGCGGACGACGAGCGCCGGGTGCGCGTGCGCCTGACCGATGAGGGCCGGCAGCTCAAGATCCAGGCGCGTGCCGTGCCGCAGGCGATGCGTTGCCTGATTGGCGGCGACGACGATGATTTTGCTGCCTTGCGGGCGTCGATGCAGTCGCTGAAGCAGCGTCTGGCCGATGCCCCCGAGCCGGGTTGACAGCCGGACCCCTTGAAGTAACCCTTGCCGAGGGCGGGGATTGAGGCCTTGGCTTGTCAAAGCAGGGTCCCGGGTATAAATTTACACGCAATTCAATTGTGCGCAATTGAATTTCAGAGTCATCCCACCCCTGATCACACGCGCCACGTCCGGCGCAGGAGAATCCGCCATGCAAGCACTCGACAAAGTCCTTTACACCGCCCACGCCACCGCCACCGGGGGCCGTGATGGCAAGGCTGTCTCGTCCGATGGCATCCTGGACATCGCGCTGGCCCGCCCGGTCGAGATGGGCGGCAAAGGCGATGGCACCAACCCCGAGCAGCTGTTCGCGGCTGGCTACTCCGCCTGCTTCCTGGGTGCCATGGGTTTCGTGGCTGGCCAGCAGAAGAAGGGCCTGCCCAACGGCACGCAGATCGCAGGTGATGTCTCCATCGGCCCGATCCCCAATGGCTTCGGCATCGCCGTGGTGCTGAACATCACGCTGCCCGGCCTGGCCCGTGAAGAAGCCGAAGCGCTGGTGCACGCAGCCCATCAGGTGTGCCCGTATTCCAACGCCACGCGCGGCAACATTTCCGTCACGCTCAACGTGGTCTGAAGTGTTGCGCCCCCCGGGTTGGGCGATGCCCAGCCCGTCCCCCGAAGGGAGGGGGAATTGGGGCGGCCCTGCGTTTCCCCGGCCGCCCCGGTCTCGGGTGACAATGCGACCCTTCGCGGCTCATGCGGCCGGCTGGCCGCCTTGTCACCCATGACCGATTGCAGCGTTTTCTTCATTTCCGACGGCACCGGCATCACCGCCGAGACCTTCGGCAATTCCATCATGGCGCAGTTCGCCGTGAAGCCGCGCCACGTGCGCCGACCCTTCATCGACACGGCGGACAAGGCCTACCAGGTGGTGCGCGAGATCAACGCCGTGGCCGACCGCGAGGGCAAGCGGCCCATTGTCTTCATGACGCTGGTGGACGAGGACATCCTCAACATCATCCGCCCGTGCCGCGGCAAGGTCTTCGACATGATCAAGACCTTCGTCGAACCGTTGGAGCACGAGCTGGGCATGAAGTCCAATCACCGCGTGGGGCGTTTCTCCGACGTGGCGGTGGACAGCGAGTACAACGACCGCATCGAGGCGATCAACTTCACGCTGGAGCACGACGACGGCCAGTCCGCGCGCAACCTGGAAGTGGCCGACGTGGTGCTGGTGGGCGTGAGCCGCAGCGGCAAGACGCCGACGTCGCTCTACCTGGCGATGCAGCACGGCGTGAAAGCGGCCAACGTGCCCTTGATCCCGGAAGATTTCGACCGCGGCTTCCTGCCGCCCATGCTCAAGCCCTTCAAAAAGAAGTGCTTCGGCCTGACGATCGATCCGGCGCGCCTGTCGCAGATCCGCAATGAGAGGCGCCCGAACAGCAAGTACGCGAGCATCGAGAACTGCCGCTTCGAGGTGCAGCAGGCCGAATCGATGATGCGCCGCGAGGGCATCGCGTGGCTGTCGTCCACGCACAAGTCGATCGAAGAGATCGCCACGACGATCCTGCGGGACATCCGGCCGGACCGGTTGATCTATTGATCCACTGATGGCGCCGCGGCCCTGGTGTGCATTGGGGCTTGCACGACGCTCGTTCAGGGGATGTGGCGGGTATGTGCGGAGCAGGGGCGCACGGGTGATCTTCGTAGAGTGAACGGATCGCATCCAATCACACAAGGTCATCCCCATGTCGCTCTTTCCTCTTGCGCTCCGTTCTGCATTCAAGGCCCGCTCGCTGAGCGTGGCTGCGTTGGCTTGCATTGCCGGCCTGGCACAGGCCCAGGTGCACGGCCCCGATCCCACCGTGAAGTCGCTGGAAGCGGCTGCCGGCCCTTACGCCGTGACCAATGCGAAGGTGGGCTCGCCCAGCGGCTATGGCGCGGCCACCGTCTATTACCCCACGGTGCGCACCGAAGGCCAGTTCGGCGTGGTGGTGCTGGCGCCGGGCTTTCTGGCCATCCAGAACTACTACAAGTGGCTGGCCGAGCGCGTGGCCTCGCATGGCTTCGTGGTGGTCACCGTGAACTTCAACAGCGTGTTCGACCAGCCCGAATCGCGCGGCACGCAGATGGGCAAGGCGCTGCAGCAGGTGGTGTCGCTCAGCAAGACGATGACGACGCCTTACTACGGTGTGCTCGACGTGAACCGCCAGGCGGCCATGGGCCACTCGATGGGCGGCGGCGGCACGCTGGCCGCCTCGCGTGACAACCCTTCCTTGAAGGCCGCTGTGGCGCTGGCGCCTTGGCACACCACGAAGAACTGGTCGACGGTGCAGGTGCCGACGTTGGTGATCGCCGACGAGAAGGACAACATCGCGCCCAACGACACGCACTCGATCCCGTTCTACCAGAGCTTCAACGCGGCGCTGCCCAGCGCCTACATCGAACTGGCGGGCGCCGACCACCTGTGCGGTATCCAGATCAGCGCCGAGAAGTGCAAGACCTCGCTGGCGAAGTACTCGATCGCGTGGCTCAAGCGCTTCGTCGATGGCGACACGCGCTACACACCGTTCGTGAAGAACCAGGCGGCAGACATGTCGGCGTTCGAGACACGCGGGCAGTATTGAGCCTGGGCTGAACTGCTCGCGCGTGTCAGGTCACTCGTTGTAGTCAGACACGGGCACGCACGAGCAGAACAGGTTGCGGTCGCCGTAGACGTTGTCCACGCGGCCCACGGGCGACCAGTACTTCTGGCGGCGCAGGCCGGCCACCGGGTAGGCGGCGGCTTCGCGGCTGTAGGCGTGCGGCCATTCGGTCTTGAGCAGGCTGGCGGCGGTGTGCGGCGCGTTCTTCAGCGGGTTGTCGTCTTGCGGCAGCTGGCCGTGCTCGATCTGGCGGATCTCGTCGCGGATGGCGATCATCGCGTCGCAGAAGCGGTCCAGCTCGGCCTGGGATTCGCTCTCGGTGGGCTCGACCATCAGCGTGCCGGCCACGGGGAAGCTCAGCGTGGGCGCGTGGAAGCCGTAGTCGATCAGTCGCTTGGCGACATCCTCCGCGCTGACGCCGCTGGTGTCCTTCAGGGGGCGGATGTCGAGGATGCACTCGTGGGCCACGCCGCCGCCCTTGACCTGGGCATTGCCATGGCTGAAGTGCAGGTCGTAGTGGCCGGACAGGCGCGCGGCGATGTAGTTGGCGTTGAGGATGGCCACCTCGGTGGCGGCCTTGAGGCCCTCGGCGCCCATCATGCGCACGTACATCCAGCTGATGGGCAGCACAGCGGCATTGCCCAGCGGCGCAGCGCTCACGGCACCCACGGATTGCTCGGTGCCGATGCCGGCCGAGCGGTGCGCTGGCAGGAAGGGCACCAGATCCTCGACCACGCAGACGGGGCCGACACCGGGGCCGCCACCGCCGTGCGGGATGCAGAAGGTCTTGTGCAGGTTCAGGTGGCTCACGTCGCCGCCGAACTGGCCGGGCGCGGCGATGCCGACCAGCGCGTTCATGTTGGCGCCGTCCACGTAGACGCGGCCGCCATGCTGGTGCACCAGGGCGCACAACTCGGTCACGCGCGTCTCGAACAGCCCGTAGGTGGACGGGTAGGTGATCATGATCGCGGCGAGGTTGGCGCTGTGCTGCTCGCACTTGGCGCGCAGGTCGTCCAGGTCCACATTGCCTTCGGCATCGCACTTGGTCACAACCACCTTCATGCCGACCATCTGGGCGCTGGCGGGGTTGGTGCCGTGCGCGGATTCAGGGATCAGGCAGATGTCGCGGTGGCCCTGGCCCTGGGCTTCGTGCCAGGCCTTGATCACCAGCAGGCCGGCGTATTCGCCTTGCGAGCCGGCGTTGGGCTGCAGGCTGATGCCAGCGTAGCCCGTGGCCTGGCCCAGCCAGCCGCACAGCTCGTCGTTGAGCACCTGGTAGCCCTGCAGCTGGTCCGCAGGCGCGAAGGGGTGGATCTGCGCGAACTCGGGCCAGGTGATGGGGATCATCTCGCTGGTGGCGTTGAGCTTCATCGTGCACGAACCCAGCGGGATCATGGTGCGGTCCAGCGCCAGGTCCTTGTCGGCCAGGCCGCGCAGGTAGCGCAGCATCTCGGTTTCGCTGTGGTGGGTGTTGAACACCGGGTGCGTGAGGAAGGCGCTGGTGCGGCGCAGGGCGGCGGGCAGGCCGGCCAGTTCCACGCCTTGCTCGAACTGGGCGAAGGAGGGCACGGGCTTGCCGCCGGCGAACACGGTCCACAGGTCGATGATGTCGTCGCGCGTGGTGGTCTCGTCCAGCGAGATGCCGACGGTGTCGGCACTGGCGATGCGCAGGTTGATGCCACGCGCCACGGCGGCGGCCAGCACCGCATCGCGATCCTCGGTCAGCACCTGCAGCGTGTCGAACCAGGTGTCGTGGATCAGCGTGCGGCCCAGCGACTTCAGGCCCGCGGCCAGGATCGATGTGTAGCTGGCCACGCGCTGCGCGATGCGTGTCAGGCCCGAGGGGCCGTGGTAGACGGCGTACATGCTGGCCACGACGGCCGGCAGCACCTGCGCCGTGCAGATGTTGGAAGTGGCCTTCTCGCGGCGGATGTGCTGCTCGCGGGTCTGCAGGGCCAGGCGGTAGGCCTTGTCGCCGTGACTATCAACACTGACGCCGACCAGGCGGCCGGGCAGGGAGCGCTTGAACTCGTCCTTGGTGGCCAGGTAGGCGGCGTGCGGGCCGCCATTGCCCATGGGCATGCCGAAGCGCTGCGTGGTGCCGCAGGCGATGTCGGCGCCCAACTCGCCGGGGGGCGTGAGCAGGGTCAGGGCCAGCAGGTCGGCGGCCACGATGGCCAGCGCGCCCTTGGCGTGCAGCGCGTCGATCAGGGGGCGCAGGTCGCGGACCTGGCCGTTGACGCCGGGGTACTGCAGCAGCGCGCCGAAGCAGTCGTTGCCGGCCAGATGCTCGGCCAGCTTGGCGGCGTGGACCACTTCCACCGTGATACCCAGGGGCTCGGCACGGGTCTGCACCACTTCAAGGGTCTGCGGGAACACGTCGTGGGCGACGATGAAGCGGGTGGATTTGCTCTTGCCGGCGCGGGCGGCCAGGGTCATGGCCTCGGCGGCGGCGGTGGCCTCGTCCAGCATCGAGGAGTTGGCAATCGCCAGGCCAGTCAGATCACAGACCATGGTCTGGAAGTTGATCAGCGCCTCCATGCGGCCCTGCGAGATCTCGGCCTGGTAAGGCGTGTAGGCCGTGTACCAGGCGGGGTTCTCGAGGATGTTGCGCAGGATGACGCCCGGCGTGAGCGTGTTGTAGTAGCCCTGGCCGATGCAGGTGCGCATCACCTTGTTGCGGCTGGCGATGCGCTTGAGTTCGGCCAATGCCTGGGCCTCGCCCAGCGGCGCGGGCAGGTCCATCGGTGCGCCGCGCTTGATGGCGGCGGGCACGACGGCGTCGATCAAGGCCTGGCGCGAAGCCACGCCGACCGCGCTGAGCATGTGCGCCTGCTCATCGTCCCAGGGGCCCAGATGGCGGGCGTGGAACTCGGTCGCGTTTTCAAGTTCGGCGAGGGTGGGCAGGGCGGTGTTCGGCATGGCGGGGCTTTGTTCGGCGGGGCACGGGGAGGACGCGCAAAAGGCGTCCGTCAATCGATCAGGCGTTCTTGACGAAGTCGTCGTAGCCGGTCTTGTCCAGCAGGGCGTCGGCATCGGCCGGGTTGGCCAGCTTGACCTTGAAGAACCAGCCGGCGCCCAGCGGGTCGGTGTTGGCCAGGGCGGGGTCGTCGCGCAGGGCTTCGTTGACTTCGGTGATCTCGCCGGTCAGGGGCATGTAGACGTCGGCGGCGGCCTTGACGGACTCGACCACGCCGGCGATGTCCTTGGCGTTGAAGGTGGTGCCCACGGCGGGCAGGTCGACGAAGACCACGTCACCCAGGGCGTCCTGGGCGTGCTCGGTGATGCCCACCGTGGCGGTGCCGTCGGCTTCGATCTGGAGCCACTCGTGGTCGGGTGTGTACTTGATGGTCATGGATGGATCCTTGGGAAAAACGGGTCAGTCAATCAGGGTGAACAGTGCCGAACGGGCGGAGTATCGCAGGGCTTGGGGCTGCTGGCGGGGATGTCGTCCGCTGTGGCGGATGGGCCGCAACCCGTGACCCAGCAGGGGCCGTGCCTGGGCTCCGCGCCGCGCTCAGCCCCGGTAATAGCGGTTGGGCACGAAGGGCAGGGTGGTCACGGTCATGGGCACGCGCTTGTCGCGCACCAGCGCGAACACCTGGGTGCCGATGGCGGCGTGATTGGGGCCCACGTAGGCCAGGGCCACCGGCTGATTGAGGCTGGGGCCCAGCGAGCCGCTGGTGACGGTGCCCAGCGGCGTGCCGTCCTCGGCGATCACCTGGGCGCCTTCGCGCACGGGCATGCGTTCGGTACTGATCAGGCCGACGCGCTTGCGGGCGGCGCCTTGCGCGAACTGCGCATCGATCACGCTGGCGCCAGGGTAGCCGCCGGCACGGTCGCCACCGGCACGGCGCACCTTCTGGATCGCCCAGGTCAGGGCGCCCTCCACCGGGGTGGTCGTGGTGTCGATGTCGTGGCCGTACAGGCACAGGCCGGCTTCCAGGCGCAGCGTGTCGCGCGCGCCCAGGCCGATGGGCTTGACCTCGGGCTGGGCCAGCAGGGCGCGGGCCAGGGATTCGGCGCGGGCGGCGGGCACGGAGATCTCGAAGCCGTCCTCGCCCGTGTAGCCGGAGCGGGTGACGAAGCACTCGGTGCCGTCGAGCGCGAAGTGGCCGCCGGTCATGAAGACGAGTTGCTTGACGCCTGGATTCAGGCGCGCCAGGGCATCGACGGCCTGCGGGCCTTGCAGCGCCAGCAGGGCCTGGTCAGGCAAGGGCTGCACGGTGCAGCGCTGGCCGATGTGCTGTTGCAGGTGGGCGATGTCCTGTGCCTTGCAGGCGGCATTGACCACCACGAACAGGTCATCGGCGCGGCGCGTGACCATCAGGTCGTCGAGGATGCCGCCTTGCTCGTTGGTGAACAGGGCGTAGCGCTGCTTGAAGGGCGCTAGGCCGACGATGTCCACGGGCACCAGGGTTTCGAGCGCTGCATCGGCGCCATCGCCCTTGAGCAGCACCTGGCCCATGTGCGAGACGTCGAACAGGCCGGCGGCGGCACGGGTGTGGCGGTGTTCGGCCAGGATGCCGGTGGCGTACTGCACGGGCATGTCGTAGCCGCCGAAAGGCACCATCTTGGCGCCCAGTTCGATGTGCAGGGCGTGCAGGGGCGTGGTGAGCAGGTCTTGGGCAGCTTGGGACATGGGCAGGCGCCGGCCATGAAGCCGGACTGGGGCAATCGAGTGTCGGTTCGATCCAGCGCGCGTGCCGACTTTTCAGCCAACCCATGCCCTGGTGCTGCCCCCGCTGTCCGCTTTACCTGAGAGATTGACCCATCGCGGCGACCGTTGTCGCGGCGGTTCGGGCTTGCCCCTTCGGTGGGCTGGCTCACGGTGCGCTCGCGTGTGGCGGTGCGCCGTCTCCAGCCTCTCTCCAGTGAGGATCACCTTGTTGCCAAGGTGCTTGCCAGTCCTTTTGCCTGAGCGTTCGGGCGAGGCGTTTCACCGCCTTGCCCTGCGCCTTCGGCGACCCGTGTCCGGCGCGGTTGAAGGCGTCGGCCGGGTTCTCTCCTGGCAGGGCGCGATTGTATGCCAGCGCCTGCCGATCAGGCCACTGAAATCTGGCGAGACCGAGGGGCCTGTGCCGATCAGCTCATGTCGCTCAACCGGTGTTGCGCAGCCCCGCCGCCACCCCGTTGATGGACAGCAGGATGCCGCGCTGCACCCGGTCGGCCACGGTTTCGCCTTCAACGCCCGAGGCGCGCAGATCCGGCGCCTTGCGGTGCCGGCGCATCAGCTCCACCTGCAGGTGGTTCAGCGGGTCCACATACGGAAAGCGGTAGTTCAGGAAACCGGCCAGATCGGGCTGCGTGGCCAGGCGTCCCTTGGTGGCTGTGACCTGGTTGAGCGCCTGGTTGGTCAGGTCCCACTCGGCGCGGATCGCGGCCATGATCTTCTTGCCCAGGCGCTTGTCCTCGACCAGCTCCACGTAGCGCGCGGCGATGCCCAGGTCGCTCTTGGCCAGCACCATGTCCATGTTGGACAGCAGCGTGCGAAAGAACGGCCACTGCTTGTGCATGCGCTGCAGCAAGGCCAGTTGCGCCTTGCGGTCGGTTCCTGGCTGCGACAGGAAGCCCTCGATGGCCGAACCCAGGCCAAACCAGCCGGGCAGCGCGACGCGGCACTGCCCCCACGAGAAGCCCCAGGGGATGGCGCGCAGATCCTCGATGCGGCGGCTGGGTTTGCGCGAGGCTGGGCGCGAGCCGATGTTCAAGTCGGCGATCTCACGGATGGGCGTGGCCGAGAAGAAATAGTCGGTGAAGCCGGGCGTCTCGTAGACCAGCTTGCGGTAGGCCCCCATGCTGGCCTGCGAGATGGCATCGGCCGCCTGCAAAAAAGATTGCGGCACGGGCTTGGCAGGCTGGATCAGGCTGGCCTCCAGCATGGCAGCGACCAGCGTTTCCAGGTTGCGCCGGCCGATCTCTGGGTGGGCATATTTGGAGGCGATGACCTCGCCTTGCTCCGTGAGGCGGATCTGGCCGTTCACGGTGCCCGGTGGCTGCGCCAGGATGGCCTGGTGAGAGGGGCCGCCGCCGCGCCCGACGGTGCCGCCTCGGCCGTGGAACAGCCGCAGGCCGATGCCGTGGGCCGCCTTGAGCTTGTCGAACAGGGACACCAGGGCGATCTCGGCGCGGTAGAGCTCCCAGTTGCTGGTGAAGAAGCCGCCGTCCTTGTTGCTGTCGCTGTAGCCCAGCATGATGTCCTGCTCGGCGCCCGAGCGCTTGATCAGTTCGGGCACGCCGGGCACGGCGTAGAAGCCTTCCATGATGCCGGGGGCGTGGCGCAGGTCGGCGATGGTCTCAAACAGCGGCACCACGATCAGCTCGGCGATGGAGTGCGCGTCGTCGAGCGTGCCGCGCATCAGGCCGCATTCCTTCTGGAGCAGCAGCACCTCCAGCAGGTCGCTCACCGTTTCGGTGTGGGAGATGATGTAGTGGCGCAGGGCCTGCGGGCCATAGGCGCGGCGGGCCTGGGCGGCAGCCTCGAAGATGGCCAGCTCGTGCACGGTCCACTCGCTGTAGTCGGCGCCGGGCACGCGCAGCGGGCGGGCCTCGCACAGCAACTGGCGCAGCAGGGCCTGCTTGGCGTCTTCATCCAGGCTGGCGTAATCCGCTTCGACACGGGCCGTGGCCAGCAGCTCGGCGATCACCAGCTCGTGCTGGTCGGAGCTCTGGCGCAGATCGAGCGTGGCGAGGTGGAAGCCGAAGACCTGCACGGCTCGGATCAGCGGGCGCACGCGCAGATCGGCCAGCGTCGCGGCATGGTGGCTGCGCAGCGAGGCGTCCACGGTGCGCAGGTCGGCCAGGAACTCGTCGGCGCTGATGTAGGCATCCTGCGGCGCCACTGCGTGGCGCAGCGCCTCAGTGCCGGTCAGCTCGTGCAGCGTGGCGGCAAGGCGTGCATAGACGCCGGTGAGCGCGCGGCGGTAGGGCTCGTCGGCCCGGTGCTGGTTCTGGTCGGGCGAGCGGTCGGCCAGGGCCTGCATTTCTGCGGTGACGTGCACCAGCCTGCCGGACATCGACAGCTCCGCGCCCAGGTGGTGTACCTCGACCAGGTAGTGGCGCAGCGCCACTTCGGCCTGGCGCGACAGGGCCAGCTTGAGCGTCTGCGCGCTGACGTTGGGGTTGCCGTCGCGGTCGCCGCCGATCCAGTTGCCCATGCGCAGGAAGGGCGCGATCTCGCGGCCGGGCAGGGCGCGTTCGATCTGGCCGTAGAGCTTGGGGATCTCGCGCAGGAAGGTGCTCTGGTAGTAGCTCAGCGCGTTCTCGATCTCGTCGCCCACGGTGAGCTTGGTGAAGCGCAGCATGCGCGTCTGCCACAGCTGGGTGACGCGGGCGCGCAGTGCCGCTTCGATCTCGGTTCGGGCGGGGCCTTCGGTGCCATCGAGCTTGCCGATCAGGTCGGAGATGCTGCGCTCGGTGTCCAGGATGGACTTGCGCTGCACCTCGGTCGGGTGGGCGGTGAGCACGGGCGAGAGGTAGGCGCGCTTGAGCAGCGCGGCGATCTCGTCGTTGCGCACGCCTTCATCCGACAGGCGCTTGAAGGCGGCGTCGAGCGAGCCTTCGGGCGCGGTCTTGGCGGGCAGTTGCGCGGCGCGGCGGACCTGGTGGCGGTCTTCTGCCAGGTTGGCCAGGTGCGAGAAGTAGCTGAAGGCACGGATGACGGAGACGCTCTGGTCGGCCGACAGGTTCTTGAGCAGGCGGTCCATGTCCTTGCCGGCCTGGTCGTCCTTGCGGGCGCGGTAGGCGACCGCGAGCTGGCGGATGCGCTCGATGAGGTCGTAGGCGTCACGGCCTTCCTGTTCACGGATGACATCGCCGAGGATGCGGCCCAGGAGGCGGATGTCCTTGAGGAGTGGCTCGTTTCTACGGCCGCTGGCGGCCTTGGTGGCTTTGGTCGCGGCGGTGATGGCTGTCTTGGCCGCTGCGGTGGACGTTGGGGAAGCGGACGGGGTGGAGGCTGCCTTGGTGACCATGAGGGAAGTCGGGGTTGGGTGTTCCTGGGTGGGATGCCTGCGGCTTGTGGCGGCAGGTGTATTTGCAAGGATGCATCAAACATCGTGCCAGGGTGTTGCGCCAGCGTCGGATTGGACGAAAAAAGGGCTTGTTGCTTTGGGGGACGGGTTGCTTTCTTTGCCTGCGGCGGTCGGTGCGCTTTGTCGGGGCAGCGCGGGGCGGGGCTGAGCCGGTCTCTGGCCGGGCTTCTTTGTTGGCGGTCCCGCCAAAGGCGGGACTGCCCCTGCGCTGCTCGCGGCAAGGTGGGGCCGCAGAACTCGCTACGCGGCCCCTGGCCGCTGCGCTCAGACAACTGCGGCCAGTCAGTCAACGAAGCGCGCTGCGCGCGCCCACCTCGCCGCTGCGCTGCTCGGCGCCAACAAGGCGCCCGGCCAGAGACCGGCTCAGCCCTTGGTACCCCGCTTTGCACAGGCGGATGGTGTGTTCTGGCGCTTCGGCTGCCGGGTTCGGCACGCCACCCGTTTGGCTCGGCGTGCAAGCCTTTTTGCCTTGTGCGCAAAGCTCCGAGCCTTACGCGCCGAGTCCAGGATGTCGGCGCGTCAGGCTTTCAGGACGACGCTTCCTCCCAAAAGCCTGGCGCACGATACTCAGAACCGCGAGAGCCGAGTTCCAATCCCGACGCACCGAACTCTGGGCTCGGCCTTCCGAGCTCCAACACCTGGCGGCCCGAGCTTTTCACATCGCGTGCCGGGTTCGGAACTCGGCGCACCGAGCAAAAGGCTCGGCGCCACAGCCTCAGAACCCGGCATGCCGCCATAGGCGGCAATCAGGCCAAGCCAAATCCTGGACGCGTCACCCGCCGCACGCCACAAGCCTCTCCGCACGCCACCAGCGGGGCGCAAAAAGGGATGTGGGGGCTGCTGGCGGGGCGCCCTTGGGCGCGCAGTGAGTTGGACAGCGCCACCTCGCCGCGAGCAGCACAGGGCAGTCCTGCCGAAGGCAGGACCGACAACAAAGAAGCCCGGCCGGCGGCCTCCACATCCCGCGCCCCGCGCCGCTACGACAAAGCGCCAAACCCCACGCAAGAAAACAGCCCGCAGCACCAAATCAACAAAAAAAGCGCAAAGAAAAAAGCCGCGACAGCCGAAAGGCTCATCGCGGCTCAAAGGTGACGCCGCATCAAAGCAGCGTCACGCTCCTGCTCACATCACTTCATCAGGAGATTCGGCAACCACAGCGACAGCGGCGGCCAGTAGGTCACCAGCACCAGGAAGCCCAGCATCGTCAGCAGCCAAGGCCACACCGCGATCGTCAGCTCCGTGATACCCATCTTCGTGATCCCCGATGCCACGTACAGATTCAGCCCCACCGGCGGATGGCACATCCCCACTTCCATGTTCACCACGATCAGGATGCCGAAGTGGATCGGATCGATCCCCAGCTTCATCGCCACCGGGAACAGGATCGGCGCCATGATCAGCACGATCGACGACGGCTCCATGAAGTTGCCGGCCACCAGCAGCAGGATGTTGACCACCAGCAGGAAGGCGATCGGGCCCAGGCCCATGCCGATCAGCCAGTCGGCCAGGTGCTGCGGGATGTTCTCGTTGGCCAGCACGAAGCTGAACAGCACCGCGTTGGTGATGATGTACAGCAGCATCGCGCTCATGTTGGCCGAACTCAGCAGCACCTTCGGCACGTCCTTGAGCGTCATGTCTTTGTAGACGAACACGGCGATGATGAAGGCGTACACCGCGCTCATGGCGGCGGCTTCCGTCGGCGTGAAGATGCCGGTGTAGATGCCGCCCATCACGATCACGATCAGCGCCAGGCCCCAGAACGATTCGCGGAAGGCCTTGATGCGCTGGCCGAAACTGGCCTTGGGCATGCGCGGGTAGCCGAACTTGCGGGCGCGCCACCAGGCCGTGAAGCCCAGCAGGAAGGCCAGCAGCAGCCCGGGGATCACGCCGGCCATGAACAGGGCGCCCACCGAGGTGTTGGTCGACACGGAGTACATCACCATCACGATGGAGGGCGGGATCAGGATGCCTAAAGCGCCCGAGGTGGTGATGATGCCGGCGCCGAACTTGTTCGGGAAGCCCGCCTTCACCATCGCCGGCAGCAGGATGGAGCCGATGGCCACCACCGTCGCAGGCGACGAACCGGACACCGCCGCGAACAACGCACAGGCCAGCACGCCGGCCAGGCCCAGTCCGCCGTGCCAGTGGCCGACCATGCTGGTGGCGAAGTTGATCATCCGCCGGGCCACGCCGCCGTGCGTCAGGAAATTGCCGGCCAGGATGAAGAACGGGATCGCCATGATCTCGAACTTCTCGATGCCGGTGAACAGCTTGAGCGCGACCGATGCGACCGGCACCTCGGTGAACCCGAAGATGAAGGTGAGCACCGTCAGGCCCAGGGCGATGGAGATGGGCATGCCGGTGAGCATCAGCACCATCAGCAGCCCGAAAATAATGATTCCACTCATGATTGCAGGCTCCTTCAGGACTTGGCGGGGGCGGTGGTGTCGTCGTCTTCGTCCAGGCCATCGACATGGCCGTGGTCGTGGTGCGGCAGTTCACCGGTCCTGGCGAAGTTCCAGGCCACCTGCAGGAAGCGGAAGCACATCAGCGAAGAGCCCAGCGGGATCGCCAGGTAGATCACCCAGGTCTGCCATTCCAGATCGGGCGTGGTCGGGCCTTCGATCAGGTCGGTCATGTCCAGGCCGAAGGCGTGGTGGAAGGCGTAGTCGGCGCCGTTGTGCCACACGAAGCCCGCGCCCATGAACGCGATGGAGCCGGTGAAGAGTGCCCCGGCCAGCAGGCCGAACAGCACGAACTTGCGGCGGTTGTCGGGCTGAAGGCGGTTGATCAGCACGTCCACCCCCACGTGGATGCCGGTGCGCACGCCATAGGCCGCGCCGAACTTGGCCATCCACACGAACAGGTAAATGGTGGCTTCCTGAGCCCAGGCCAGGTTCAGGGTGAGCAGCCAGTCGCGCAGCGGGGTGTCGAAGCCGACCGCGTAGCGGTGCACGACGGAGACGAAAATGATGAGGGTGGCCAATGCCATGAAACTGGCGATCAGCGTTTCCTCGAGACGGTCAAGCCACTTCATGGTGGACTCTCCTCGGTGGTTGTCTGCCCTTCGTTGAGGGCTCAAAAAAAGCCCACGCTGGACTGGCGTGGGCTGTGGGGACTTGCCAGCGCAGGCCTCAGAGCTTGGCGGGATCGAAGCCGGTGGCCTTGTAGATGTCCTGGATGGTCTCGTCGCCGACGCGCGAAGCCAGTTGCTTGTGCACGGGCACCAGGGCCTTCTTGAGCAGGAAGCGCTCGCCGATGGTGGGCGCGTAGACCGTGGTCTTGCCACTGGCCTTGACCTTGGCCAGGGCGTCCTGGTTGTCGTTGAAGGCGGTGTCGTTGGCCACCTTGGTGGACTCGGCCATGGCCTTGGTCAGCGCGGCGCGGATGTCGGCGGGCAGGCCGTCCCAGAACTTCTTGTTGACCACGACGGCGTAACCCAGGTAGCCGTGGTTGGTCACGCTCACGTACTTCTGCACCTCGTGCATCTTCTGCGTGTACAGGTTGGACGGCGGGTTCTCGGTGCCATCGACCACGCCGGTCTGCAGGGCCTGGTAGGTCTCGGAGAAGGCCAGCACCTGGGGCAGGGCGCCCAGGGCGCGCATCTGCGCGTCCAGCACCTTGGACGACTGGATGCGCATCTTCAGGCCCTTGTAGTCCTCGACGTTCTTGAGCGGCTTGTTGGCCGACATCACCTTGAAGCCGTTGTCCCAGTAGGCCAGGCCGGTGATGCCGCGCGATTCCAGCTTCTTGAGCAGCTTGGCGCCCACGGGGCCGGCCGTCACCTTGTGCAGGTCGTTGTAGTCATCGAAGATGAAGGGCAGGTCGAACACCTCGAACTCTTTCACACCCAGTGGCGCGAACTTGGAGAGCGATGGGGCCAGCATCTGCACGGAGCCCAATTGCAGGGCCTCCATCTCTTCCTTGTCCTTGTAGAGCTGGCTGTTGGGGTAGACCTCGACCTTGACGCGGCCCTTGGTCAGCTCGGCGGCGCGCTTGGCGAAGAAGTCGGCGGCCTTGCCCTTGGGCGTGTCGTTGGCCACCACGTGGCTGAACTTGATGACGATGGGGGCCTGGGCGAAGGCGGCGGGCGCCAGCGCCAGGGCGGCACCAATGGCCACCAAGCCGCGACGCAGGAAGGAGGGCGCGCTCAGCGAACGAGTCATGTTGTGTCTCCGAGGGAATGGGGTGCGGCCATTCTTGGTCCCCCCGGTTCGCGGGGGAATTGTGGAGTTCCACATTTCTGCGCGCAGGGTGTTGCTTTCTGCGGGTAACCCCGTATAAGGCTGGCGCCCGAGCCACTAGACTTTGCCCGCATGAGCTCTCCGCTGTCAGTGCCACCCCGGCCCGAACTGGCCGTGCCCCCGCGCCCGCGCTTCAAGCTGCTGGGCCGGCGCATCGGCGGGCCGCGCAGCCTGTGGGCCTGGCCGTTGCTGCTGTCGCTGGTGTTCGTGGCGGGGGTGCTGGCCTGGATGATCCGGTCTGATGCCGATGACCGCGAGGCTCGTCGCGCCGAGCTGATCACCGATGCGCTGACGCTGGAATCCCAGCTCAGCGGCGCGCTGGATGTCGAAACCGCGCGCCTCAAAGCCCTGGCCGACGACATGGGCGCTCATCGCATCACGCCGGATGCCTTCGCCCGCCATGCCCTGGTGCTGGACGGCCTGCGCCGCTTCTGGGTCAGCGTGACCTGGGTGAATGCGCAGGGCCGCATCGTGGCCCAGGTGCCTGACGACGCCTTGCCGCCCAATGCGCCGCTGCGTGCGGGTAACAGCGAGCGTGGCATCGCGGGCCATCTCAGCGTGGCGCTGCCCAACCGGGGCGGTTTGCTGATCGCGCGTTACTCGTCCGTGAACCTGCTGCGCCAGCGGGTGCCCTGGTGGCTGGCCCGCAAGTACGACGTGCGCCTGGTGGACACGTCGGATGACATCATCGCGTCCACCGTGGATGGCGAGCGCGCCTTCGACCAGCTCTGGTACCGCAAGGCCATGGGCCCGTCGATGGCGCAGGGCTGGCTGGAGCTGGCCTCGCGTGAGCGGCTGGTGCCCTGGTGGCGCACGCTGCCCATGGCGCTGATGGGCGGCTTTTTGCTGCTGGTGGCGGGCGCCTCGTGGATGCTGCGCCGCCAGATGCTGGCCGTGGAGCGCGCCGAAGAGGCCTGGCGCACCGAGGCCGCCTGGCGCACGGCCATGGAAGACTCGCTGGCCGTGGGCCTGCGCGCCCGGGATCTGGAAGGCCGCCTGGTCTACGTCAACAAGACCATGGCCGACATGCTGGGGTACCAGCCCGAAGAGCTGATCGGCGTGATGCCGCCCATGCCCTACTGGCTGCCGGACGAGATCGACCAGTCCATGCGCCGCCACCTGCGCAACATGGCCGGCCAGGCCCCGCGCGAAGGCTACGAATCGCGCTGGCAGCACCGCGACGGCCATGTGCTGGAGGTGATGATTTTCGAGGCTCGCCTGGTGGACGCGCAAGGCCGCCACATCGGCTGGATGGCCTCGGTGCTCAACATCACCGAGCGCAAGCGCCTGGAAGAGCGCGAACGGCGCCAGGCCGACACCATGGCGCACCACTCGCGCCTGACCATGCTGGGCGAGGTGGCCTCCACGCTGGCGCACGAGCTGAACCAGCCGCTGTCGGCCATCACCAGCTACAACGCCGGCGTGCTCAACGCGCTGCAGCGCCATGCCGAGCCGGATCCGCTGCTGCTGGGCGCGCTGCAGCGCCTGGGCGAGCAGGCCGCGCACGCCGGGCGCATCGTCAAGCGCATCCGTGAGTTCCTGACCCGGCGGGAGCCCCAGCGCGAGCAGGGCGACATCAACCAGATCGTGCGCGCGGCGGTCGATCTGCAGCGTCGCGACATGACCCGCCATGGCGTCTCTCTGGCCTTGCAGCTGGACAGTTCCTTGCCACCGGTGCTGGTCGATCCGATCCTGATCGAGCAGGTGGCCGCGAACCTGGTGCGCAATGCCTGTGATGCGTTGGGCACCAAGCCCGGGGTGCGCCTGCTGCAGGTGATGACCGCCCTGGCGCCGGATGGGCGCTTCGTGAAGGTGCAGGTCAGCGACAACGGCCCGGGCCTGGGCGGCCAGACCATCGAGACGCTGTGCGCGCCGTTCTTCTCCACCAAGGCCGAGGGCATGGGCATGGGCCTGGCCATCTGCCGCTCCATCGTCGAGCTGCACTACGGCGCGCTGGATGCGGAGGAGGCACCGGGCGGCGGCGCCGTGTTCTCGTTCACGGTACCCTGCTGGCAGGAAAACGATCACCACGACAGCGGCCACCATGACAGCGATGAACTCGCTGGCGATGACGAGCCCACAAGCCAGAAAGGCAGCCCATGAGCACCGCGCCAGCCCCCATCGACAAAGGCATCGTCTACCTGGTGGACGATGAGGCCGTGGTGCGCGATGCCCTGACCTTCCTGCTCGGTTCGCGCGGCTTGCTGGTCTACGGCTTTGCCAGCGGGCCGGAGCTGCTGACGCACCTCGCCGAGGTGCCGGTGCGGCCGGTGCGCGGCGTGTTCGTGGTGGATGTGCGCATGGAGCCCATGTCCGGCCTGCAACTGCACGAGGCGCTGATCGCGCAGGGCCTGCGCAACCCCTTGCTCTTCCTGAGCGGCCATGGCGACATCCCCATGGTGGTCGAGGCGCTCAAGAAAGGCGCGTTCGATTTCCTGGAGAAGCCCTACAGTGACAACACCCTGGTCGACCGCATCGAGCAGGCGTTGGCGGTGGAGTCCGCGATGCTGGCCGACGACACCCGCCACGCCGAGCGCGATGCCCGCCTGGCCAGCCTGAGCGAGCGCGAGCGTGAGGTGATGCAGCGCGTGGCGGCCGGCAAACTCAACAAGGTCATCGCCGATGAACTGCACATCGCCGTGCGGACGGTGGAGGTGCACCGCGCCCGGGTGTTCTCCAAGCTGGGCGTGCGCTCGGCGGCTGAACTGGCCACCTTGCTGGCCCATGGCTGAGGGCTGTTTGAGCCGCGGTTGCCGCATCGTGCAACGCCGGCCGTAGTGCAGCATCTCCCAACATCGCCCAGGGCTGACGTACGCGCGTCCCCCAGGGGCTTGACCGACCTGCGAGAATAGAAGGACAAGATCGCCTGACGCCTCGCTGAAGTTCCATGATTTCGCCGCAGACCCCTTCGAACCAACCCGCAACCCAGCTCACGCTGGTGGCGCAGGCCCGTGTGCCCACGGACTACGGCACCTTCACGATGAAGCTCTTCAAGGAAGAGCCTTCCGGCCTGGAGCACGTGGCCATGGTCATGGGCGACGTGGCGGGCAGCGCCCTGGTGCGCGTGCACAGCGAGTGCATGACGGGCGACGTCTTCGGCTCCCTGCGTTGCGATTGCGGCCCCCAACTGCATTTCGCGCTGCGCCAGATCGGCGAAGAAGGGCGGGGCGCGGTGCTCTACCTGCGCCAGGAAGGCCGCGGCATCGGCCTGATCAACAAGCTCAAGGCCTACGCCCTGCAGGATGAGGGCCTGGACACGGTCGAGGCCAACCTCCGCCTGGGCTTCGCGGCCGATCTGCGCAATTTCGACATCGCGGCCTGCATGCTCG
Organism: Candidatus Aquabacterium excrementipullorum; assembly: GCA_019112875.1. Classification (GTDB taxonomy): domain Bacteria; phylum Pseudomonadota; class Gammaproteobacteria; order Burkholderiales; family Burkholderiaceae_C; genus Aquabacterium; species Aquabacterium excrementipullorum. Next base: position 11,775 of record DXIO01000109.1, on the reverse strand, counting down.
ATCAACTGGGCATCAAGGAAGTGCGCCTGATGACGAACAACCCGCGCAAGGTCGCCACGCTGGAAAAGCATGGCGTGAAGGTGGTCGAGCGCGTGCCCGTGCGCAGCCAGCCGCAGGCCGAGAACGAGCACTACCTGGCCACCAAGGCCCTCAAGCTCGGGCACCACATCGACTGGCTGCCCGAGATGCCCGAGCACGCCTTCGGCTCGGACGAATCAAAGGACTGACCCAGCCGCGTGCCTCAGCCGCCGCGCGCGGCCAGCAGTTCCGTGTCCTTGGCGTTGGCCTGCGCGAACGACGGGCGTGAACACACGCGCTCGATGTAGTCCTTGATCAGCGGCGATTCCGGCACCAGGTTGAACATCGTCGTCCAGCGCAGCGCACTGCCCCACAGCATGTCGGCGGCGGTGAACTTGTCGCCCAGGATGTAAGGGCCGCGCGCCAGTTGGTCCGTCAGCGTGCGCAGCATGGTGTCGAAATCGCCATAGGGGCAGGTGGAGGGCGGCGTGGGCTCGCGCTTCTGGGCGCGGTCGACCACGGCGGGCTCGAAGCTGCTGCCGTAGAAGGCCAGCCAGCGCAGGAAGGGGCCGCGCAGCGGGTCGCCCATCTGCGGAGCCAGGCCAGACTCCGGGTACAGATCAGCCAGGTACTGGTAAACGGCAGGTTGCTCCGTGATCAGCGCATCGCCATGGCGCAGCGCAGGCACCTTGCCCATCGGGTTGATGGCCAGATAAGCTTCCTGGCGCTGCTCGCCCGCTCGCAGGTTCAGCACGTGCAGTTCGTGGTCGGCCTGCAGTTCGTAGACCAGCGCCAGCACGCCGGCGGAGCGCGTTTGGGGTGCGTGGAACAAGGTGATGTGACGCGTGTCGCTCATGGCTTGTCTCCTTCTTGTTGGGGTGCGCCGATCATGGTTCAGCCGTCGCGAAATGGCATCCGCCTCGGCTTAATCAGCAGCGCTGAAAGGGGCAAAACGGGGCCAGGCGGGATCAAGCCAGCCAGAGCAGCGCCTCGGCGATCAGGGCCGGCAGCGCCTGCACGAAGAAGATCTTCTTGCTCACCGTGGCCGCGCCGAACACGCCGGCCACCACCACGCAGCCCAGGAAGAAGAACACGATGGGCCGACCAGCCACCGGCCCGAGCAGCAGTCCCCACACCAGCCCGGCCACCAGGAAGCCGTTGTACAGCCCCTGGTTGGCGGCCAGGCCTTTGCTGGCCGTGGCGAACTCCCTGGTCAGGCCGAAGACCTTGCGGCCCATGGGCTTGTCCCACAGGAACATCTCGAGCACCAGGAAGTACAGGTGCAGCGCGGCGACCACCGCGGTCAGGATCAGGCCCAGCGTGGCAAGCATCAGTTCGTCTCCTCGGAACGGGTTGTGGGGGTGTCGTTGTCGATCGCCTCGGGCAGCGACCATTGCCAGAAGCTCACGTCGATGTAGCGTCCGAACTTGTAGCCTACCCGGGGCAGGCGGCCCACCAGCACGAAGCCCATGCGCGCGTGCAGTTGCTCGCTGGCGTCGTTGGGCAGGGCGATCACGCCCAGGATCTCGCGAAAGCCCTTGGCCTGGGCCGATTCGATGATGTCGGCGTACAGGCGGCGGCCCACGCCTTGGCCCACGGCGTCTTTGGCGATGTAGACCGTGCTCTCGACCACGTGGTCGTAGGCGGCGCGGGCGCGGAACTGCCCGTAGTAGGCGTAGCCGATCAACTGGCCCTGGCGCTCGGCCACCAGCCAGTCGTAGCTGGCGAGGCGGTCCTGGATCCGGCGGCCCATTTCCTCGACCGACACGGGCGCGGTTTCGAACGAGATGATCGTGGTCTCGACATAGCCGTTGTAGATGGCGGCGATGCCTGCGGCGTCCTCGGGCGTGGCCCGGCGGATGGTGTAGTTCGGAGAGGTGAGGTCCATGCCTGAAGTGTCGGGCATTTGGGGGCCTTTGCCTGCCTGCCCAGCGGATCAGGCCGCGGCCGAATCCTTCTTGCCACGCAGGCGCGACACCAGCGTCACACCCGCCAGCACCACGGCCCCCGCCAGCACGCCGAACAGCGCGTCCAGCGTCGTGGGCGTCACCAGCTTGAGCAGCCCGCCGATGCCGGCCACGCCGCCTGCGCCCTCGGCGATGTGGTGGATGGTGTCGTGCGCCACGGGGATGCCGTGCGTCAGGATGCCGCCGCCGACCATGAACATTGCGGCCGTGCCCACCACGGACAGCGTCTTCATCAGGTAGGGCGCGGCGCCCAGCAGGCCCCGGCCGAAGGCGCGCAGCGCGTCCATCGGGGCGCCGCTGCCCTGGCGGCGGCTCAGGTACAGGCCCGCGTCGTCCAGCTTCACGATGCCGGCCACCAGGCCATAGACGCCGATCGTCATGATCAGCGCGATGCCGCTGAGCACCGTCACCTGCTGCGTGAAGGGGGCATCGGCCACCGTGCCCAGCGTGATCGCGATGATCTCGGCCGACAGGATGAAATCGGTGCGGATGGCGCCTTTGACCTTGTCCTTCTCGTAGGCCACGATGTCCACGGCCGGATTGCTCAGGGCCTGGATGTGGTCTGCCTTGTGCGCCTCGTCATCTTCATGGCTGTGCAGAAACTTGTGTGCCAGCTTTTCGAAGCCCTCGAAGCACAGGTAGGCGCCACCCACCATCAGCAGTGGCGTGACGGCCCAGGGCGCGAAGGCGCTGATCGCCAGCGCGGCCGGCACCAGGATCACCTTGTTGCGCAGCGAGCCCAGGGCCACGGCCCACACCACGGGCAGTTCGCGGTCGGCCGTGACGCCCGTGACCTGCTGGGCGTTGAGCGCCAGGTCGTCGCCCAGCACACCGGCCGTCTTCTTGGCGGCGACCTTGGTCATCACGGACACATCGTCCAGCACGGTGGCGATGTCATCGATCAGGGCAAGCAGACTGCTGGCGGCCACGGAGGCTCCTTCAAATTCGTTCGAGTGGGTGGTTGGCGCGGGGTGTCCCGAAGGTCGGCCTGAGCGCGCCAGCGAGACTGTAACTGCTCCGGGAGGCACCGACAGCCTCCATTCAGCCACTTGACCCCCCGAATATGGCCGGTTTCAGCAGGGTGGCGACGGCCTTTCCGTTCTCAGCCCGGCCGATTTCCCCGACAATCCACCCCCATGACGTTCGACCAGACCATTTCCTCCGCCGTCCCCCCGGTATCTCCTGGCGCCCCTGCGCCCAAAATCGGTTTTGTGAGCCTGGGCTGCCCCAAGGCGCTCACGGACTCCGAACTGATCCTGACCCAACTGCGCGCCGAAGGCTACGACACCAGCAAGACCTTCAACGGTGCCGATCTGGTCATCGTGAACACCTGCGGCTTCATCGACGATGCCGTCAAGGAGAGCCTGGACACCATCGGCGAGGCCCTGGCCGAGAACGGCAAGGTCATCGTGACTGGCTGCCTGGGCGCCCGCACGGGCGAGGGCGGCGACAACCTGATCCGCCAGGTGCACCCCAAGGTGCTGGCCGTGACCGGCCCGCACGCCACGCAAGAGGTGATGGACGCCGTGCATGTGCACGTGCCCAAGCCGCACGACCCGTTCATCGACCTGGTGCCCGAAGCGCGCGGCGTGGCCGGCATCAAGCTCACGCCCAAGCACTACGCCTACCTGAAGATCAGCGAAGGCTGCAACCACCGCTGCAGCTTCTGCATCATCCCCAGCATGCGCGGCGATCTGGTGTCGCGCCCCATCGGCGAGGTGCTGAGCGAGGCCCGCGCGCTGTTCGAATCCGGCGTGAAGGAACTGCTGGTCATCAGCCAGGACACCAGCGCCTACGGCGTGGACGTGAAGTACCGCACCGGCTTCTGGGACGGCAAGCCCGTCAAGACCAAGATGTACGACCTGGTCGAGCAGCTCGGCGCGCTGGCCCAGCAGCACGGCGCCTGGGTGCGCCTGCACTACGTCTACCCGTATCCGCACGTCGACGAGATCGTGCCGCTGATGGCCCAGGGCCTGGTGCTGCCCTACCTGGACGTACCTTTCCAGCACGCCCACCCGGACATGCTCAAGCGCATGAAGCGCCCTGCCAACGGCGAGAAGAACCTGGACCGCCTGCGCCGCTGGCGCGAGATCTGCCCCGAGATCGTGGTGCGCAGCACCTTCATCGCGGGCTTCCCGGGCGAGACGGAAGAAGAGTTCGACTACTTGCTCGATTTCCTGCGTGAGGCCCGCATCGACCGCGCTGGCTGCTTCGCCTATTCGCCTATCGACGGCGCGCCGGCCAACGAACTGCCCGGTGCCTTGCCCGACGAGGTGCGCGAGGAGCGCCGCGCGCGCTTCATGGCCGTGGCCGAAGAGGTGTCCATCGCCAAACTGCGCAGCCGCGTCGGCGCCGACATGCAGGTGCTGGTCGACAGCGCTCCGGCGCTGGGCCGCAAGGGCGGCGTGGGGCGCACTTACGCCGATGCGCCCGAGATCGACGGCACCGTGCGCCTGCTGCCCCCGCAAAAGGCCAGCAAGACGCTCAAGGTGGGTGAGTTCACCCGCGCCAAGATCGTGGCTGCCGAGGGGCATGACCTGATCGGCATGCCGATCTGATCCTGCGCCTGTATCCTCTGGGCGCATGGCAAGCAACGACGACACGGGCCAGCCCGTACAGCCGGTCCCCCGGGTTACCGCCACCGACCTGATCCACCACGGCTACGAGCCGCCGGGTGGCTTCAAATCCGTGGTGCCGGGCATCTTCAAGGCCTCCACCGTGATCTTCGAGAACACGGCGGCCCTGCGCTCGCGCCAGTGGAAGGACAAGAGCGGCTACACCTACGGCCTGCACGGCACGCCCAGCACCTTCACGCTGGAAGAGCGCCTGTCCACGCTGGAGGGCGGCACGCGCACCTTGCTCGTGCCCTCCGGCCTGGCCGCCATCGGCGTGGTCGGGCTGTCACTGCTGCGCCCGGGCGACGAGGTGCTGATCCCCGACAACGCCTACGGTCCCAACAAGGATTTCGCGCGCGGCGAACTCAAGCAGTGGGGCATCGAACACCACTTCTACGATTCGCAAGACGCCGCTTCGCTGGAAGGGGTGATCAACGAGCGCACGCGCCTGGTCTGGCTGGAAGCGGCAGGCTCCGTGACGCTGGAGTTCCCTGACCTGGCTGGCTTGCTGGCCGTGGCACGGCGCCATCCCCGCATCACCGTGGCGCTGGACAACACCTGGGGCGCGGGGCTCGCGTTCAACGCCTTCGCGATCCCGACGCCTGATGGCGCGAAAGCCGTGGACATCTCCATCCACGCGCTGACCAAATACCCCTCGGGCGGCGGCGATGTACTGATGGGCGCGATCACCACGCGCGATCCGGCCATGCACCACCAGCTCAACATGACGCACATGCGCCTGGGCCTGGGCGTGGGCGCCAACGATGTCGAAGGGATCCTGCGCGGACTGGCCAGCATGCCCTTGCGCTATGCGGCGCAGGACGCGGCTGCTCGACGCATTGCCGGGTGGTGTGAAGGCCGCCATGAGTTCGCGCAGGTGCTGCACCCGGCCTTGCCCAAATCGCCAGGCCATGCACACTGGGCAGCAAGTTGCCGAGCGGCCGCGGGCCTGGTGTCCGTGGTGTTCGATGGCGCCCGCTACAGCGCGCAGCAGGTCGATGCCTTCGTGGACGCGCTGCAACTGTTCAAGATAGGCTACTCCTGGGGCGGGCCTGTGAGCCTGGTCGTGCCTTATGAACTGCAGGGCATGCGGCGCCATGGGCCGTTCGCCAGGCAGCAGGGTACGCTGGTGCGCTTCGCCATCGGGCTGGAGCAGGTCGACGACTTGATCGGCGATCTGACGCGGGCTCTGCAAGCGCTGGGCAAGCCTGCCTGAACGGCCTGGAGGAGGCCGCAGGGCGCTCTTATTCCTTGCCGCTGGACGAGACCTTGTGCCGCATCAGGCGGCCCTTCTCGCGCTCCCAATCCCGGTCCTTGATGGTGTTGCGCTTGTCGTGTTCGGCCTTACCCTTGGCCAGGGCGATGTCCGCCTTCACGCGGCCGCCCTTGTAGTGCAGGTTCAGCGGCACCAGGGTGTAGCCTTTCTGCTCGGTCTTGCCGATCAGGCGGCGGATCTCCTTGCGGTGCATCAGCAGCTTCTTGGTGCGGTCGGCCTCGGGCTTGATGTGCGTGGAGGCCGAACGCAGCGCGTTGATGCGCAGGCCGATCAGAAAGAGTTCGCCGTCCTTGACGACCACGTAGCCGTCGGTCAGCTGCACCTGTCCTTCGCGGATGGCCTTGACTTCCCAGCCTTCCAGCACGATGCCCGCCTCGAAGCGTTCCTCGATGTGGTAGTTGAAAAGGGCTTTTCTGTTCTCGGCGATCGACATGGAAAGGCGTGGCGTCTCTAAAATGGCGACATTCTATGAAGCATGTCCAAAAGTCTGTCCTGCTCTGGTATTCACCCCGCGAGATGTACGCGTTGGTGACCAACGTGCAAGACTACCCCAAGTTCCTGCCCTGGTGCGACAAGGCCGAGGTGCTGCAGACGCACGACGACGGTGTCACGGCGCGGCTGCACATCGCTTTCGCGGGCGTGCGCCAGGCCTTCACCACCCGCAACATCCATGTCGAGGGCGAACAGCTCACCATGAAGCTGGTGGAGGGGCCTTTCTCCAGCCTCGAGGGCGTGTGGAAGTTCATCCCGTTGCAGGCGCCCGGCCAGCCCACGCAAGGCGAAGGTGCCGCCGTGCAGCCCACCGCCTGCAAGGTCGAGTTCTCGCTGCAGTACGCCTTCGCCAACCGGCCGCTGGAGTTGGTGGTCAGCCCCGTGTTCGACCGCATCGCCAACACCTTTGTCGATGCCTTCGTCAAGCGCGCGGAGCAGGTGTATGGCCCCCGCTGAGGGTGATCCGAAAGCCGCGGTGTTGAGCGTGAACATCGAGGTGGCGCTGAGCCCTGGGCCGCGCCAGGTGCAACTGGTGGTGCTGGCGTTGCCGCCAGGCGCCACGGTGCGGGACGCCTTGAAAGCCAGTGGCCTGGTCAACTCGCCCGGCGATGACGCCGCCCTCGGCCAACTGCATGTGGGCATCTGGGGGCGCAAGGCCGCGCTGGACACCGCGTTGCGCGAAGGCGATCGCGTGGAGTGCTACCGTGGCCTCAAGGTCGACCCCAAGGAAGCCCGCCGGACACGTTATCGCGCGCATGGTGAAAAGCTGCCCAAAGGCATTCACAGGCCGCGCGACCGCGTGGCGGACATGACCCAGGCGCCCGAGCAGCGCCGAAACGACCCGGCTGATTGAGCTTGCCGGGCCGAGCCAGGCTCACTTGCAGTTGTTGTTGATCGTGTCGCGGTTGCGCGAGTTCTCTTGTGCCCGTGCGGCATCGTCCAGGATCTCGCGTTCGCCCTTGGCGTTGGTGCGGGCGATGCGCATGCCGCTGTCCAGCGAACGCTGGTAGCTGCGGGCACGTTCACAGTTCTCGGCCTTGGCCTTCGCTTGCTGGGCTTCCTCGGCCTTCTTGGCGGCGTCCTTCTCGGCGTCGGCCTTGCGCTTGCGGGCTTCCAGTTCCGGATCCGAGGCCTTCAGGCCGGGCAGGGGAGCTGCAGACGCCGCCACGGGCGGGGCGCTCGGCAGGGCCTGGGCGGCACGGGCCGCGCCGCTGGGGCGCGCCAGGATGTCCTTGTCCAGCACGCCAGGGGGCGGCGGACGGTCGCTGTACTGCACCTGACCCTGGGCATCGCGCCATTTCCACTGGGTGGCGGCCTGGGAGGGCAGGGCCGCCAACGCGGCCAGGATCACCGGCGCGGCGGCCAGGGCAAGGGAGGCGATTCGGTTCGTGCGCATGTTTTGCAGTGTAGCGCCGCGCCATCGGTGCAGCAGGCCGCAGATGTGACGAGTTGCCGGCAAATCGCGCCCGGAAAACCCGCAACGGACAGAAGCGCCCGACACGTCTATAATCCGCTTTTGCGTCTGGAGCCTGTTCATGCGCCTGCTTGGTAAAGCACTCACGTTCGACGACGTGCTGCTGGTGCCCGCCTATTCCCAAGTGTTGCCCCGCGACACTTCGCTGGCCACCCGCCTGTCCCGCAACATCCAATTGAATCTGCCGCTCGTGTCCGCCGCCATGGACACCGTCACCGAAGCGCGCCTGGCCATCGCCATCGCGCAAGAAGGTGGCATCGGCATCATCCACAAGAACCTCACGCCCAAGCAGCAGGCGGCTGAAGTGGCGCGCGTGAAGCGCTACGAGTCGGGCGTGCTGCGTGATCCGATCACGATCTCGTCGGGCGTCAAGGTCCGCGACGTGATCGAGCTGTCGCGCCAGCATGGCATCTCCGGTTTCCCGGTCGTCGATGACGGAAAGGTGGTCGGCATCGTCACCGGCCGTGACCTGCGCTTCGAGACCCGTCTGGACGTGCCCGTGCGCGAGATCATGACGCCGCGCGAGCGCCTGATCGTGGTCAAGGAAGGCGCCTCGCCGGCCGAGGCCAAGGCGGTCATGCACCAGCACAAGCTGGAGCGGGTGGTCGTGGTCAACGACGCTTTCGAACTGCGCGGCCTGATGACCGTCAAGGACATCACCAAGCAGAACACCTTCCCCAACGCCGCGCGTGATTCGCACGGCAAGCTGCGCGTCGGCGCTGCGGTTGGCGTGGGCGATGGCACCGAAGAGCGCGTCGAACTGCTGGTCAAGGCCGGCGTCGATGCGCTGGTGGTCGACACGGCCCACGGCCACAGCCACGGCGTGATCGAGCGCGTGCGCTGGGTCAAGAAGAACTTCCCGCAGGTGGACGTGATCGGCGGCAACATCGCCACCGGCGCGGCCGCCCTGGCCCTGGTCGAGGCGGGCGCCGACGGCGTCAAGGTCGGCATCGGCCCCGGCTCCATCTGCACCACCCGCATCGTGGCCGGCGTGGGCGTGCCCCAGATCATGGCCATCGACAACGTGGCCACGGCGCTGCAGGGCACGGGCGTGCCCCTGATCGCCGACGGCGGCATCCGCTACTCCGGTGACATCGCCAAGGCCATCGCCGCCGGCGCCAGCACCGTGATGATGGGCGGCATGTTCGCAGGTACCGAAGAAGCACCTGGCGAGGTCATCCTGTACCAGGGCCGCAGCTACAAGGGCTACCGCGGCATGGGCTCCATCGGCGCCATGAAAGATGGTTCCGCTGACCGCTACTTCCAGGAAAACGACGAGACCACCAACCCCAACGCCGACAAGCTCGTGCCCGAGGGGATCGAAGGTCGCGTGCCCTACAAGGGCTCGGTCGTGTCCATCCTGTACCAGATGGCCGGTGGCGTGCGCGCCTCCATGGGCTACTGCGGCTGCGCCACCATCGACGACATGCGCAACCGCGCCGAGTTCGTCGAGATCACGGCCGCCGGTATCCGAGAGAGCCACGTGCACGATGTGCAGATCACCAAGGAAGCGCCCAACTACCGCATGGAGTGAGTTGGCCCCCAGGGCTGGGCTTGCCCAGCCCGCCCCCCAAGGGGGACGAAAACTTGGGGCGGCCCGGCGTTTTCGTAGGTGCCCCTTGAGGAACGACGCCGGGTAGGGTGCTTGAAGTAGTGCCTACCCGCCGGGTCTGACAACGACGACCGACAGGACAGCGATGGGTTCTGCCACCGGCCGCCAGGCGGCCATGCCTTTCATCATGGTGACGGTGCTGCTCGACATGATGTCGATCGGCATCATCGCGCCGGTGCTGCCCAAGCTCATCGGCTCGTTCATGCACTCGGGCGCGGACACCTCGATGGGCTACGGGGCCGCGCAGGCCGCCTTCGCCATCGCGCAGTTCTTCAGCGCCCCGGTGCTGGGGGCCTTGTCCGACCGCTATGGGCGACGGCCCATTCTGTTACTCGGCCTGCTGGGCATGGGCATCAACTTCTTCGTCACAGCGCTGGCCTCCGCGTTCTGGATGCTGCTGGCCGTGCGCGTGATGGGCGGTGCGGTGTGCGCCAACATCGCCGTGGCCAATGCCTACGTGGCCGACATCAGCAAGCCGGAAGACCGAGCCAAAAACTACGGACTGCTCGGCGCCATGTTCGGACTGGGCTTCATCATGGGACCCGTGATGGGGGGCCTGCTGGGCGAGCACGATCTGCACTGGCCCTTCTTCCTGGCGGGCAGCCTGTGCCTGCTCAACTGCGTGTACGGTTACTTCGTGCTGCCCGAATCGCTGCCGCAGGACAAGCGCCGCGAGTTCAACCTGGCCCGCACCAACCCCTTCAGCTCGCTGGCGCGCCTGCGCGAACTCAAGGGCGTCGAGACCCTGATGTGGATCATGGGCCTGTCCATCCTGGCCCAGTTCTGCCTGCACACCTGCTGGTTCCTGTACACCGAGTTCAAGTTCGGCTGGACGCCGCGCGACAACGGCCTGTCGCTGCTGGCCGTGGGCGGCATGGCGGTGCTGGTGCAGGGCGGCCTGCTGCGCCAGTTCCAGAAGCACATCGCGCTGCACAAGCTGGTCATCATCGGGCTGATCTCGTCCACCATCGCCTTCGCGGCCTATGGTGCCGTGCCGGTGGGCTGGATGATCTTCGTGATCGTGGTGGCCAATGTGTTCGGCTACATGGTGCAGCCCGGCCTGCAGAGCCTGGTGGCCAACGCGGTCGACCCCACCCGCCAGGGCGAAAGCATGGGCGCGGTATCTTCCATCAACAGCGTGGCCGCGGTGCTGGGCCCGGTGCTGGGCACGCCGCTGCTGGCCGCTGTCTCTCATTACCCTCAGGGCGATTGGCGCGTCGGCGCGCCGTTCTACCTGTGCGCGGCCATCCAGGGTGTGGCCGCCATCATCGGCGTGCGCTACTTCACGCAGCAGCGCAGCCCCGCTGCCACCGAGCTCAAAGGCACCGCGGTCTGAGCCCTGCCGCCACCCCATTCGATTCCAGAGATTCCACCATGCATGACAAGATCCTCATCCTCGATTTCGGCTCCCAGGTCACCCAGCTGATCGCGCGCCGCGTGCGCGAGGCGCAGGTGTACTGCGAGATCCATCCCAACGATGTGTCCGACGACTTCATCAAGTCGTTCAACCCCAAGGGCATCATCCTGTCGGGCAGCCATGCATCCACCTATGAAGACCACCAACTGCGCGCCCCGCAGGCCGTGTGGGACCTGGGCGTGCCCGTGCTGGGCATCTGCTACGGCATGCAGACCATGGCCGTGCAATTGGGCGGCGAGGTGAGCTGGAGCGACACGCGTGAGTTCGGCTACGCAGAGGTGCGCGCCCATGGCCACACCAAGCTGTTCGACGGCATCGAAGACTTCGCCACGGCCGAAGGCCACGGCATGCTGAAGGTGTGGATGAGCCATGGCGACAAGGTCACGGCGTTGCCACCGGGCTTCAAGCTGATGGCCTCGACACCCAGTTGCCCGATCGCCGGCATGGCCAACGAAGACAAGCGCTACTACGCCGTGCAGTTCCACCCCGAAGTCACGCACACCCTTCAGGGCCACGCCATGCTTACGCGCTTCGTGCGCGAGATCAGCGGCTGCAAGGGCGACTGGATCATGGGCGACTACATCGAAGAGGCCGTTGCCAAGATCCGCGAGCAGGTGGGCGACGAGGAAGTGATCCTGGGCCTGTCCGGCGGTGTCGATTCCAGCGTGGCCGCGGCCCTGATCCACCGCGCCATCGGCGACCAGCTGACCTGCGTGTTCGTGGACCACGGCCTGCTGCGCCTGAACGAGGGCGATGCGGTCATGGACATGTTCGCGGGCAAGCTGCACGCCAAGGTGATCCGCGTGGATGCGAGCGAGCTGTTCCTGGGCCAACTGGCCGGCGTGTCCGACCCCGAGAAGAAGCGCAAGATCATCGGCGGCCTGTTCGTCGACGTGTTCAAGGC
>DXIO01000004.1 GCA_019112875.1 Candidatus Aquabacterium excrementipullorum | reverse complement strand
GGCAATGAGCGCGTTCTCATCTCGGACGATGGTGAGGTCGAGATACCGATCGTTCGCTCGAAGAAGGGCAAGGGCCAGGAGCGCAATCTCTACCTGAACTGCGGTGATGAAAAACGCGCCAAGCAATTCCTTGAGCAACGACGCGAGCAGTTCGACGACAACGAGATCAAGAGCTTCGACGTGGACGCGGACTTGATCGAAAATTTGAGACAACTGGCCGTCAAAGAGCAAGACCGTTCGCAATATCCCGACAAGCCCGTGATCGCCGATCCGACCAAGGCTTCGGATCAATTTGGCCTGGGGCAGAAACAGATAGAAGCTCTCCGCAAGGCTATATTGCCGCGTTCAGTTCAGGCAAGACGCTGAATGCCAAGGACTCGAATCGTGAATAAGCTGCTCCATGAATTCACCGTGAAGGTGCGCGCCGACAAGGGGGCCGACCTGCCTGCTGGATCCCGCGGCGCTTTCGTGCCTTGCTATGCCTTTGCCCCGGACCACCAGGCCGCCGTGAAGGCTGCGGTGAAGGCGCTGTCGAGCCAGCATCTGGTGTTCGAGGCGATGGACGGTGGCGTGCGCGAGCTTCCGTTGGCGCGGTGGGCGGGCTATCTGTCGCAGGTCTGGCCCGAGTTCGTCGATGAGTTCCCGAGCGAGGCACGCATGGCCGAACTGCAGGCGACCGGTGGCGTGTTCTTCGGCCCGATGACGACCTTCTAGGCGCGGGCCGGGTAGGGGCGCTCTACCGGGAGCAAGGCCTGGGCTTCGTTCAGGTCGCCGTGCGCCACCAGCGCGCCGATGCGATGTGCCAGTGGCGTGACATCCGAAATGCGGCGCGTCCATTCGTGCACGTAACGCGAGACGGCCTCGCCACTCAGGCCGACCTGGATGCTCCGGTGCGGCAGGGCCGTGAAGTGCAGGTCCCGTTCGGGATCCCACTGGATGCGCACGGGGGCCGATTGTTTGAGCCGTGCCCAGGCTTCGGGAAGCATGTCTGCGGGACGGTGACTGGCGCAGCTGTGCGCCAATGCCCAGCGCCATCCTTCATGCGACAGGTCGATGGCCAGGATGCGTGACTGCACCGCCTCCTTGTGCCCCCAGCCCGCGCGGTACATCATCCACAGGAAAGACGGTTTTATCCAGGTCATGCGGTCCATCTTGAACGGCGGTGCCACGAAGCGCTGCCGCTGCAGGGCGGTGTCCGCGATGGTCGGGCTGTAGGCCTGGTACACGCGAATCACCTGGTCGTCATAGACCGCTCGGATTTCGTGCTTGTCCACGGGCGGTTCAGGGTGCATGGTTCGGCGGGCGTGAAAGCGTGAAGCAGACTGTACGATGAAGCCGCGTGGCGACGTGCCGCGGGAGTAATTTGCGATGAGATTGGTGAGTTTCCAGGTGGCCGGCTCGACCGCCATTGAAGTGGGTGTGCTGGTGGCCGATGAGGGCGTGGTGTCGCTGCACCAGGCCCTGCCTACCGGCCTGCTGGCCGCGCACGAAGGCATGCCCGAGGTGATCGCCCGCTGGTCGCAACTGCAGCCGCAGGTGCAGGCCCTGCTGAACCAGGCGCCCCACGCGCGCCTGCCCGAGGTGCACCTGCTCGCGCCCGTGCCGCGCCCCCCGAAGCTGCTGGCCATCGGCCTGAACTACCTGGAGCACGTCAACGAGAACATCGTGGGCGACCAGGGCCGCGAAAGCCGCAGCGTGCCCGAGCACCAGCTGTGGTTCACCAAGCTGGGCCATGCCATCAACGGTCCCTTCGACGACATCGTGCTGCCCAAGGTGTCCGAGCGCACCGACTACGAGGCCGAACTGGTCGCCGTGATCGGCCAGCGCTGCAAGCACGTGCCGCGTGAGCGCGCACATGAAGTGATCTTCGGCTACTGCGTGGGCAATGACGTGTCCGTGCGCGACTGGCAGAAGCGCACCTCGCAATGGACGCTGGGCAAATCCTTCGACACGCACGCGCCCTTCGGCCCCTGGCTGACCACGGCCGACGAGCTCAATGGCGATCCGCACGCGCTGGATCTGCGCTGCTGGGTCAATGGCGAGCTGCGCCAGAACAGCAACACCCGCCTGATGATCCATGACGTGTGGGCGCAGATCGCGCTGCTCAGCCAGGCGATGACGCTGGAGCCGGGCGACGTGATCTACACGGGCACCTGCAGCGGCGTGGGCGCGGCCTTCGATCCGCCGAAGTTCCTGCGCCACGGCGATGTCGTGCGCGTGGAGATCGAGAAGCTGGGCGCCATCGAGGCGCGTTGCGTGGACGAGGCCTGAAGCCTCAGCCCTTCAAGCCTGATCAGACCGCATCGCCTCTCAGGCGATGATCCGGCGGCAGCAGCGATTCCAGCACCGCCTGCACGAAGGTGGTGACGGTGGGCGTGAGGTCCACCAGGCGGTCGGCGCGGCCTTCTTCGACCGCGTGCAGGATCAGCTCGCTGATGCCGCCCACCACGGCCATGGCCAGGGTGGCGTCCAGCGGGCGCTTGTCCGGCTCGCGCAGGCGCGCGATGTCCACCTGCAGGCGCAGGAAATCCGCGAAGGTGCGCTGCACCTGGCGACGCGCCTGCAGCCCGGCCGGGCCCAGGGCATAAACCTCGATGAACAGCGTGCGCAGCAGCGCCGGCTGCGCCTGCAGGCTGCCCAGGTAGTTGCGCGTGACCTGCTCGAGCTGCTGCACCCAATCGGCGTTGTGGTCGTAGCTGGCGGCGATCTGGGCCAGGGTTTGCTGGCTCATGGTGTCGCACAAGGCCAGCAGGCAGGCTTCCTTGCTGTCGAACTGCTCGTAGAAGGTGCGCTTGGAGACGTGCGCGCGCGCCACCACGTCCGCCACGGTGATGTCGGCATAGGCCTTCTCGGCCAGGGTGGCGGCCAGGGCCTCGATCAGCCGCAGGCGGTGCGGTGATGCGGCGGCGGCCGTGGGGAAGGGCGCGGAATCTGTCATCAGTTCAGGATGGTACTTGACCGTACCCGCTATGCGCTGGTACCCTTGCGTACCGATTTGGTACTTATTGGTACCAAGTCCGCTGAACAACCGCGCTGAATCGACAGAGACCGAGGAGTACCCACCATGAAGATGATGTTCGCGCAGGCGCTGCACCTGACCATTGCCGCCGCCGTGTTCGGTGGCTTGAGCCTCGGCGCGCAGGCGCAGGTCGCGCCCGCGCCCATCACCGTGGCCCACACCACCGTGCCCGTCACCTTCCCATGCCAGGCCACCACCTGCGATGGCGAACTGTGGCTGCCGGTGGGCGTCGCCAAGCCGCCGGTGATCGTGATGGCCCATGGCTTCGGCGCGCTGCGCGACTGGGGCCTCAAGCCCTTCGCCGAGCGCTTCGTGCAGGCGGGCTTCGCGGTGCTGCGCTTCGACTACCGGGGGTTCGGCAAGAGCGGCGGCCAGCCACGCCGCGTGGTCGATGGCAAGGAGCACGTGAAGGACTGGTCGAGCGCGATCGATGCGGTGCGCCAGCGCACGGATGTCGACGGCAAGCGCCTGGGCATCTGGGGCTCGTCGTACAGCGGCGGGCAGGTGTTGCAGGTGGCGGCCGACCGGCCCGAGGCGGTCAAGGCCGTCAGTTCACAGGTGCCCTTCGTCAGCGGCTTTCAGAGCAGTCTGACCTTCCCGCTCAAGTACCAGCCCATCGCGGCCTGGTACGCATTGCGTGATCTGATGCGCAGCGACACCGAGACGCCGCTGTACGTGCCCATCATCGCGCCGGGGCAGTTCTCCGCGCTGATTTGCCCGGAGTGCGGTGATGGCTACAAGAAGCTGATGCCGCCGGGCACGCCCGAGTCGGAGAACCAGGTCGCGGCCCGCGTGTTCCTGAGCCTGCCTTTCTTTGCGCCGGGCCGTGCGGCCGACCGCATCCAGGCACCCACGCTGATCATCGCGTCCGAGAAGGACGGGCTGATCCCCGTGAAGGGCGTGCGCGAGGTGGCCGCCAAGCTCAAGCACGGCGAATACGTGGAGCTGGCCGGCGCCGACCACTTCTCACCCTACACCGGCCCGGTGTTCGAGCAGGTGGTGGCGCGCCAGGTGGCTTTCTTCAAGAAGTCACTGCAGGATTGAAATGACCGGTGACGGTGCGGTCCCGGCCTTCGTGCTTGGCCCGCAGCAGGGCATGGCGCGCGCGCGTGAGCGAGGCGTCCATGTCCTCGCCCTCCTGCCACACCACCAGGCCGGCAGAGAAGGTCACCTTCACGCCCAGGCGCGCCGCGCTCAGGTCCTGGCCGGCCAGGCGGTCGCGCAGGCGCTCGATGCCCAGCAGGGCCTGCTCGGGCTCGGTGTCGGTGAACAGCACCAGCAGCTCCTCGCCGCCCCAGCGCCCGATCACGTCGGTCTGGCGGAACACGTCGGTCGCGATGCGGGCCACGGCCACCAAGGCCTCGTCGCCCACGGCATGCCCGAAGCGCTCGTTGACGCGCTGGAAGTTGTCCAGGTCGATCAGCCCCAGGCTCATCGGCAGGTCGGCGCGCTCGGAGCGTTTGGCGTGCTGGTTCATCAGCTCCGTCATGTGGCGGGTGTTGAACAGCCCGGTGAGCGGATCGCGCGTGGCCAACTGCTCCATGCGGGCCAGCGTTTCGGCCATCGTGGCTTGCTGTTCGCTCAGCTCTTCGTGCTTGACGCTGAAGTGGTGGATGGCCTGGCCCAGCACCAGCATGAACAGGCAGGCCAGCAGGCCGTTGGTGCCGTCGCGCACGTTGTCGAAGCCCTGCATGCCCGTGCTCCACAAGGCCAGCATCGCCAGGGCCAGCAGGCCGCAGGCGGCCAGGCTCACGGTGGTGACCTGGCGGGGCGAATGCGTGAACAGCCCCAGCGCCACCACCAGGCACAGCAGCTGCAATGAGGCGTTGCGCGCCAGCGGCACGGACGCGTACACGGCCACGATCAGCACCACGGCCCCCAGCAGGGCGCCCACGGGAAGCCGGCGTTCTTGAGAGATCATGAGGACACCACCTGGTTGCGGCCGTTCGCCTTCGCCGTGCGCAGGGCCTGCTCGGCCCGCTCCAGCATCTGGTGAATGGTTTCTCCCGTGCGGTAGCGCGTGACCCCGGCCGAGCAGTTCACGGGCACCCAACGGCCCTCACGGTAGAAACCGAGCTTGGTGTACAGCTTTTCCTTCAATCGTTCCAGTGATCGTACGCCACCGGCCAGATCCGTTTCGGGCATCAGCAGCAGGAACTCCTCGCCGCCCCAGCGGCCCATCACGTCGGAGGCGCGGAGATGGGCGGTGGACTGGTGGGCCAACTGGCGGAGCACCTCGTCGGCACGCAGGCGGCCCAGCGCCTGGTTGATCTGCTGGAAATGGTCCAAGTCCAGCAGCGCGATGCTGAACTGGCGGCCCTGGCGCGCATGGCGCAGGATCTCGACGTCCAGCAGGTGCAGCATGTGGCGGTGGTTGGACAGGCCCGTCAGCGTGTCCTTGGTGGTCAGCGCTTCCAGGCGGGCCAGGGTCTGGGCCAGCTCGGCCCGCTGGCGCGCGTGGGTCTGCAGCACGGTGTGCGCACGGCCGGCCACGGCGGCCAGCACGGGCAGGCCCAGCGCGGCGACGCCCAGGTCCACGGCCTCCTGCGCCAGGTTCAGCCCCTGCAGGGACAGCAGGGCCATCACGGCGGCGGCACCAGCGAGCACCACCAGCAGCGCCCCGGCGCACAGCACTGTCTGGCGGGGCGTGAGCCGGTGCATGCCATGCACCAGCACGACGGCGGCCAGGGGCAGCAGCGCGCCGCGCCCGAAATCCATCCACACATAGGCCAGCACGATGCTGACCAGGGCCAGGGCCACCAGCGGCATCGTCATGGCCGGGTCATCCAGCCGGGCGCTCCAGCCGCTGCGGATCAGCCCGTAGCCCACGCCCAGCACGCCCAGGTCGTAGGCCAGCAGGGCGGCCATGTCCTCCAGCGGCACATGGCCCAGCCCCACGCCCAACGCACGTGCGAGGTCGAAGGCCAGGAACAGCGCGCCCACCCGCAGCAGGCGCGCCAGCCAGAGGCGTTGTTCGGGTTGATCGCCCAGCAGCCAGTCGCCCCAGCGAGGGGCGTCAGGGTCAGCGGGAGCACATACAGCGGTGTCCATCGTCGTGGGCACGGGGTGCGGGAGCCTGGATTTCCCTGTTTTCGGATGAACGCCCCCCGGACTTGAGGCGGGCAGGCGGAACTTCTGACCGGGTTTCCCCTGGCCGCGGACGTATGATGACCGGTTGCCTTGCCAGATTCGATTGCCTGCCCGCCGATGTCCCGCCCCGACACTCCCTCCGCCACCACGCCCGCGCCCGCGCCCAAAGGCCCGATCGGCGAGAGGCCGTTGATCCAGATCCGTGGGGCGCGCACCCACAACCTGAAAAACATCGACCTGGACCTGCCGCGCCACCAGCTGGTGGTGATCACCGGTCTGTCGGGCTCGGGCAAATCCAGCCTGGCCTTCGACACGCTGTACGCCGAGGGCCAGCGCCGCTATGTGGAAAGCCTGAGCGCCTACGCCCGCCAGTTCCTGCAACTGATGGACAAGCCCGATGTCGATGTGATCGAGGGTCTGTCGCCCGCGATCAGCATCGAGCAGAAGGCCACCAGCCACAACCCGCGCTCCACCGTGGGCACCGTCACCGAGATCCACGATTACCTGCGCCTGCTCTACGCCCGCGCCGGCACGCCCTTCTGCCCGGATCACAACATTCCGCTGCAGGCCCAGAGCGTCAGCCAGATGGTCGATGCCGTGCTGGCGCTGCCCGAGGACACCAAGCTGATGATCCTGGCCCCGGTGATGCGCGACCGCAAGGGCGAGCACGCCGAGTTCTTCGCCGACATGCAGGCCCAGGGCTACGTGCGTTTCCGCATCGACGGGCAGATCACCGAGGCGGCTGACTTGAAGCCCCTGGCCAAGAACGAGAAGCACGACATCGACGTGGTCGTCGATCGCCTGAAGGTCAAGTCCGACATCACCCAGCGCCTGGCCGAAAGCTTCGAGGCCGCGCTGCGCCAGGCCGATGGCCGCGCGCTGGCGCTGGAGATGGACACGGGCAAGGAGCACCTGTTCTCCGCCAAGTTCGCCTGCCCGGTGTGCAGCTACTCGCTGTCGGAGCTGGAGCCACGCCTGTTCTCGTTCAACTCGCCGGTGGGCGCCTGCCCGAGCTGCGACGGCCTGGGCCAGGTCATCGCCTTCGATCCGCAGCGCGTGGTCGCTTTCCCCAGCCTGAGCATGGGCAGTGGCGCCGTGAAGGGCTGGGACCGCCGCAACCCCTACACCTACTCGCTGCTGCAAAGTGTTGGCAAGCACTACGAGGTCGACATCGAGCAGCCCTTCGAAGAGCTGCCCGCAGAGTTCCAGCACGTGTTGTTGTACGGCTCCGCGCCCGTCGAGATCGAGTTCACCTACGAGGCCGATGGCCCCAGCGGCAAGAAGCGCAAGGTCAAGCGCACGCACGCCTTCGAAGGGATCATTCCCAACTTCGAACGCCGCTTCAAGGAGACCGATTCATCCGCCGTGCGCGAAGAACTCGGCCGCTACCAGCAGCCCAAGGCCTGCCCTGAATGCGACGGCACCCGCCTGCGCCGCGAGGCGCGCCACGTCAAGCTGCTCGATGCCGACACGGGCGACACGCGGGCCATCTACGAGATCGGCCACAGCACCCTGGCCGAGGCCTTCCGCTACTTCGAGGGCCTGCACCTGCAGGGCGCCAAGGCCGAGATCGCCGCCAAGGTGGTGCAGGAGATCCGCTCGCGCCTGCGCTTCCTGAACGACGTGGGCCTGAATTACCTGAGCCTGGACCGCAGCGCCGATACCCTGTCGGGCGGCGAGGCGCAGCGCATCCGTCTGGCCAGCCAGATCGGCTCGGGCCTGACGGGCGTGATGTACGTGCTCGACGAGCCCAGCATCGGCCTGCACCAGCGCGACAACGACCGCCTGATCGGCACGCTCAAGCACCTGCGTGATCTCGGCAACAGCGTGATCGTGGTCGAGCACGACGAGGACATGATCCGCGCCGCCGATTACGTGGTCGACATGGGCCCGGGCGCCGGCGTGCATGGCGGCCAGGTGCTGGCCCAGGGCACACCCCAGCAGGTCACCGACAACGAGAACAGCCTGACCGGCCGCTACCTGGCCCAGGCGCTGCGCATCGAGGTGCCGGCCAAGCGCCACCCGTTGACGGACGAGACACCGCGCCTGCGCATCGTCAACGCGCGCGGCCACAACCTCAAGGGCGTCACCGCCGAGATCCCGCTGGGCCTGCTGACCTGCGTGACGGGCGTCTCGGGCTCGGGCAAGTCCACCCTGGTCAACGACACGCTGTACGCCGCCGTGGCCCGCAAGCTCTACCAGAGCCACCTGGAGCCCGCGCCGCACGACGAGATCGAAGGCCTGGAGCTGTTCGACAAGGTCATCAACGTCGACCAGTCGCCCATCGGCCGCACGCCGCGCAGCAACCCGGCCACCTACACGGGCCTGTTCACACCCATCCGCGAGCTGTTCGCCGATGTGCCCACGGCCCGCGAGCGCGGCTACGGGGCCGGGCGCTTCTCCTTCAACGTGGCCGGGGGCCGCTGCGAGGCCTGCCAGGGCGACGGCGTCATCAAGGTGGAGATGCACTTCCTGCCCGACGTCTACGTGCCCTGCGACACCTGCCACGGCAAGCGCTACAACCGCGAGACGCTGGAGGTGCTCTACAAGGGCAAGAATATCCACGAGGTGCTCGACCTGACGGTCGAAGACGCGCTGGCCTTCTTCAACGCCGTGCCCGCCATCGCCCGCAAGCTGCAGACGCTGATGGACGTGGGCCTGGGCTACATCCGCCTGGGCCAGAGCGCGACCACGCTGTCCGGCGGCGAAGCGCAGCGCGTCAAGCTGGCGCTGGAGTTGTCCAAGCGCGACACCGGCCGCACGCTTTACATCCTCGACGAGCCCACCACGGGGCTGCATTTTCACGACATCGCCTTGTTACTCAAGGTGTTACACCAGCTGCGCGACGCCGGCAATACCATCGTGGTGATCGAGCACAACCTGGACGTGATCAAGACGGCCGACTGGCTGATCGACATGGGCCCCGAAGGCGGCTCCGGTGGCGGCACCCTGCTGCTGGCCGGCACCCCTGAGGACCTGGTCGAGCATCCGAACAGCCACACGGGCCGCTACCTCAAGCCCTTGCTGGCCAGCCGCTGATCCCATCTCCGTGCCGACAGGTCTTTCCCCCTGACCTGTCCGCCCCGATTTGTGTCACAGTCAAGCGGGGGATGACAACAGCAGTAAGCAGTATCGAGGAGAGCCCATGTCTGACAGGCCGGCAGCCGATCCGGGAGACGATCCCCGGGCGCTGAAGGAAGAAGTGGCGGCCCTGCGCGCGCAGATCGCCGACATGCAGACCGAGCTGGAAGTCTTGGCCAGCCTGAGCCGCAACGTGCCCGGCGTGCTCTACGTGCTGGAGCCCGACCACCGGGGCCTGCCCAGCGTCGTCTATTGCAGCGACGGCGTGCGCGACATCCTGGGCATCGCGCCCGACGAGTGGAAGGCGCGCTTCGAGTCCGCCTACGAGCACGTCTACCCCGATGACCGTTCCATGGTCCGCGTGCTGTGCGAATCGGCCATGCGCGCGTCCGACCCGGCTGAGTTCGAGTTCCGCGTGGTGCTGGGCGACAAGGGCGTGCGCACCGTCGCGGGCCGCGCCATGTCAGGCTGCCAGCTCAACGGCCGGTTCGCTCGCGTGGGCTACATCCACGACGTCACCGAAGAAAAGCTCTACCGCAGCGCCACGGTGCAGGCCCAGGCCGCCGAGCAGGCCAGCGCGGCCAAGTCCGAGTTCCTCTCGCGCATGAGCCATGAACTGCGCACGCCGCTCAACGCCATCCTCGGTTTTGCCCAGTTGCTCAAGATGTCCGATGGCGAACCGCTCAGCGGCGGCCAGCGCCAGAAGATCGAGGTGATGGAGCAGGCCGGGCAGCACCTGCTGGCCGTGATCAACGACGTGCTGGACCTGTCCCGCATCGAATCGGGCCGCCTGCCCTTGTCGCTGGAGCCAGTCTCCACCCGCGCGGCCTTCGAGCACGCGCTGGACCTGGTGGGCAACCTGGCCGCCGATTTCGGCGTGCACCTGCAGCCCTGCGGCGAGTGCGAAGACCTTACCGTGCTGGCCGACCGCACGCGCCTGCAGCAGGTGCTGGTCAACCTGCTGTCCAATGGCGTCAAGTACAACCGCCGGGGCGGTCGCGTCAGCGTGCAGGCCCGCCGCGAAGATGACCGCGTGATGCTGGAGGTGCACGACACCGGCCGTGGCATGACCGAAGACCAGCTGGCCCACCTGTTCGAGCCCTTCAACCGCCTGGGCGCCGAGCAGACCGGCGTCGAGGGTTCGGGCATCGGCCTGGTCATCGTCAAGCGCCTGCTGCAGGTGATGGACGGCGACCTGGAGGTGCAGAGCACGCCCGAAGAGGGCACGCGCATGCGCTGCTGGCTGCCGCTGTCGACCGGGCCTGCGCTGATGCGCTCCGCGCCGGCCGCCGATGACGCGGATGCCGCGTCGGACTATCCGTCCGGCGTGGACGACGACCATCCCCGCCTCGATCTGCTCTACGCCGAGGACAACCAGATCAACATCGACCTGGTTTCCGAGATCCTGTCGCTACTGCCCTGGTGCCGCGTCACCATCGCGCACAACGGCGCCGAGGCCCTGGCCGCGGTGCGCAAGCGCCGCCCCGACGTGCTGCTGCTGGACATGCAGCTGGGCGACATGAGCGGCTTCGATGTGGTGCGGGTGCTCGACCAGGACGTCGAGACCACCGGCATCCCGCGTGTGGCCCTGTCGGCCGATGCCATGCCGGACACCATCCGCCGCGCCCAGGCCTGGGGCTTCAGGGCCTACCTGACCAAGCCGCTGGACGTGACGCAGCTGATCTCCACGGTGGAGCAGCTGTCGCAGGAGGTCGCGGCGGCGCGCGTCTGAGCCGGCGTCGGCGGCCTGGTGGCCTTGTGAGCCTTCAGGCCGACATGAAGCCCAGGTCGTGCGTCGATGCGTCGAAATTGCCCAGGTTGGGCATGATGCCGGTGAGATCGCCTGCGGACAGGCCCATCCACTTGCCCAGCGTGTAGGCGTACTGGTCCACGGACGTGGATGGCAGCATGGCCCCGTTCTGCAGCAGGTCCGGGCTGTCGTACTCGTTGTTGGCGTTGCCCGTGGCCAGTTGGGGGTAGGTGCCGTACACCTCGGTGCCGTTGACCGCACCGCCCATGATGAGGTGGTGGCTGCCCCAGCCATGGTCGGTGCCGTCGCCGTTGTTGGCCAGGTTGCGGCCGAACTCCGAGGCTGTGAACGTGGTGACCTGGCTGCGCATGTCGCCGCCCGGCATCTGGCCCAGCACACGGTCGAAGTAGGCCAGCGCATGGTTGAGCTGGGCCAGGCGTTCGCTGTGCTCCTGGTTTTGGATCGAGTGGGTGTCGAAGCCGCCCAGGCTCACCATGAAGACCTGGCGTTTCATGCCCAGGTTGCCGGCGCGATTGGCATCGATCAGTCGCGCGACCATCTGGAACTGCAGGGCCAACTGGTTGAAGCGGGCCGCGCCGGTGATGGGGCTGTTGTAGGACAGCACGGGGTCCACCCAGGGGTTGGCATTGCTGGACCAGGGCGTGCTGCCGTTCGTGCTGCTCAAGGGCGGCAGCAGGGGGCCGATCAGTGACTGGATGGCCAGGCCGCGCTGCGCGACCGCCTGGTGGTCCGACCACAGCAGGTTGTCCGAGGGCGAGGCGGTCATCATCTCCGCGATGGCCGTGCGCAGGGGGATGCTGTCCAGCACCCGTCCCGAGCTGCCCAGGTCGAGCAGGCCGGTGGCGCCAGCCTGCAGCGACTGCACTTGCGCACCCGAGAGCCAGATGCCGCTGCTGCCCGGCGAAATGCAGGTGAAGCTCCGCTGGGCCAGGGACGCGTAGGAGCCCAATCCGGTGGCATTGCCCGACATCAGCAGATCGCCCATGCGGCCGCCCCAGCCGTTGTCGGCCCCTTCGGGCGCGAACGACTGCCAGGTGGATTGCTGGTCGTTGTGCGAGAACAGCTTGGCGGGCCGTGGGACGGTGACGCCGAAGTACTCCGCCTTGGTCAAGCGGCGCTTGAGCGGGCCGACATTGGCCAGCACGGCCACGCGACCGGCCTGGTGCATGTTGCGGACGTCCGACAGCAAAGGGTGCATGGCGAACTGCCGGTTGGCATGCGCCGCGCGGCCGGAATGGCCGATCGGCAGCACGCCGCCCAGCCGTGCGGGGGTGCCGGCGTCGGCCAGGGCGTTGCTGGCCGTGCCGGCGGGCAGCAGCGCGATCGAGGTGCCCGAACCGGCCGTGCCCCGCGCCATGGGGTCGCGCTGGTTCACGTAGTGCGTCCAGGAATCGCTGTCGGTGGGGATGACGCAGTTGAAGGCGTCGTTGCCACCGTACAGGAACACGCACACCAGGGCCTT
This sequence comes from Candidatus Aquabacterium excrementipullorum, assembly GCA_019112875.1. Lineage (GTDB taxonomy): Bacteria > Pseudomonadota > Gammaproteobacteria > Burkholderiales > Burkholderiaceae_C > Aquabacterium > Aquabacterium excrementipullorum. The sequence continues at coordinate 20,739 of DXIO01000004.1, read as the reverse complement.
GTAGTCGCCCTGGGCGGCCTGGGCCGAGGCGTGGCCCAACATGGACAGGCTCATGCCCAGCGGGGCGGCCGCACCCAGCGATCCCAGGGCGGCGGCATGGCGCAGAAAGGCCCGGCGACTTGCTTGTTGGCTCATGGAGGACCTCACTGCTGGACGATGTAGGACGGGGACACGGCGATCAGCGTGATGGCCGCGACGACGCGACGGCGCTTCTGCTGGTCGGTGGTGCGCGGCATGGCGCCCACGGCGGTGACGACGCGCTCGTTGAGGCTGCTGCTCAGGGGGGCACCCAGCAGCCGGCGGGCGACTTCATCCACCAGGCGCTGCGGCCGTGCGCTGTCGCTGCCGTCGTCCAGCGCCTGCAGCGAGCTCAGGTTGAACTGGATGTCGGGCTTGCCGGTCTGCGGGTTGTCCTCGCCCCAGCCACGCTCGAGGATGGAGGCGACGAAGTTGGCATAGCCCAGCACCGAGGTCTCGTTGGTTGTCTGCATCTCCGGCGCCACCAACTGCAGCGTGCCCATCTGGCTGCGCGGCGGCTTGTAGCCCGGCCGGTAGAAGTTGAAGACGGAGGGCGAGCGCATCGGCGTCTGGCCCAGCGAATAGGCCGGATCGTCGGTGTCTGCGGCGAAATAGAACGGCGCGCTGCTTTGTGCCGATTGCATCGACGTGTACATCGCCGAGGTGTGGGGCAGGGCGCGCAGCAACTGGGTCAGGCGCAGCACGGGTTCGCGCACCTTGCCGTAGGTGGGCATGGACACGCCGCTGGTGGACGGCGTGCGCGCCTCGGCGTCCAGCAGGATCGCCTTGACGACGGCGCTCAGGTTGCCGTTGGTGCTGCGGAACACGGCCGTCACGCGTGCGACATAGGCGGGCGTGGGGTTGCTGGTCACGAGCCGCTGGATCAGCTGCTTGCTGATGAAGGGGGCCGTGTTGGGGTGGCTGGCCAGCCTGTCCAGGGCCAGGCGCAGGCTCAACGCGGGATCGGCCGAACTCTGCGCGGGAATCGTGATGCCCAGGAATCGCTTCTCGCTGGTGGAGTGCATCTCGGCGTAGGCCGTCATGGGCATCGAGGTCATCACCGCGACGTCGTAGCAGCCGGGCGAGGCCTGGAAGCAGCGCCACCACTCGGAGGTGTTGCCCGCCGGGCGGTGCCAGCTCCAGCCGGTGAAGACCTTGGCCAGCCCGCGCACGTCATCCGAGGTGTAGGTCTCGACGGGCAGGCCGTTGCGCAGCTTCAGCGTGCCGTCGTCATTGAGCTCGTACAGGCCGATCGAAAAGAGCTGCATCACCTCCCGTGCGAAGTTCTCGTCGGGGATGCGGCCGCTGAGCGGGTCTTCCTTGCGGTTCTGCAGGGTCGAGAGGTAGACGCCCATGGCCGGGTGCAGGGCCACGGCCTCGAGCAGTTCGCGGTAGGTGCCGGTGCTGCGCTGGGTCAGCATGTCCATGTAGCTGGCCACCAGGCGCGAGATGTCGGCCAGCGTGGAGTCCATCGTGGAGACCACGAAGATCTGCGACAGGGCATAGGCCACGCGCTGGCGCAGCTGCGCGGGATCCGTCACGGCGTGGGTCCACCAGGTGTAGTGGATGTCCTGGTAGTGCGGCTTGTCCACGCCGCGCTTGACGGCGGAGGTGTCCACGGTGGCCACGTGCGAGATGGCCGTGGTGGTGCCGAGCTGGCTGTCGATCCAGCTTTCATAGCCCACCGAGCGGACGCTGGCCAGCAGGCTGGGCGTGGCGCCGAAACTCGCTTGCGCCAGGAAGCGATGGGCCTCCTGGTCGCTGATGGCTGCCGCCTGGCTGTTGATGCCGGATTCCGTGCTGGCGGCGGGATCCTTCGCCTTGTCGCCGCCACCTCCGCCGCCACAGGCGCTGAGCGCCGCCACGGCCATGATCACTGCCGAGCGCGCGGCAGCCCTACCCATCCACTCCATGCACATCACCCAATCTGATCAAACAGCCCGCTGTGTCCCGGGGCGTTGCATTGATTTGTGTACTGCTGTGAACGCCCCCGATCGGTATCGGTGTGATGGTGCGTGGTTTCAAGTGACGCAGGGGTAACCCCGCGTGCTCAAAATCACACCTCCCGTCAAACGTTATCGTGACGGATTGTAAGCGCGTGTGGTGTGTCGGAAGCGCCCTGACAGGGGCTCTGCGAAAAACCCTTACAGATTGGGTGACAGCGCCCGTTCAGCGTCGGTGATGCTCAGGCCGGTGTGCGCGGCCCAATCTTCCAGCTGATCGCCCGCGATCTTGCCGACGTTGAAGTAATCGGCCTCGGGGTGCGCCATATAGAAGCCGCTCACGCTGGCGGCGGGCATCATGGCCAGGCTTTCCGTCAGGTGCATGTGCACGTCGTGCGCATCGAGCACCTTGAACATCTCGCGCTTGACGGTGTGGTCCGGGCAGGCCGGGTAGCCGGGCGCCGGACGGATGCCGCGGTACTGCTCCTTGATCAGCTGGGTGTTGTCCAGCTGCTCCTGCTCGGCGTAGGCCCAGAACTCCTTGCGCACGCGCTCGTGCATGCGCTCGGCGAAGGCCTCGGCCAGGCGGTCGGCCAAGGCCTTGAGCATGATGGCGGAGTAGTCGTCATGGTGGGCCATGAACTCCGCTTCCTTGCGCTCGATGTTCAGGCCGGCCGTCACGGCGAACAGGCCGATGTAGTCGGGCTTGCCGCCGGCATCCGGGCGCGGCGCGATGAAGTCGGCCAGGCTGCGGTTGGGGCGTTTCACACCATCCACCGTGGGGCGCTCGGTCTGCATGCGCAGCGGCGCCCACTTCATCAGCACCTCGCTGCGGGTCTCGTCACGGTAGACCTCGATCACGTCGTCGTTCACCGTGTTGGCGGGGTACAGCGCGATCACGCCGTGCGCCGTCAGCCAGCGGCCTTCGACGACCTTCTTGAGCATGGCCTTGGCATCCGCGAGCACGCGCGTGGCTTCCTCGCCCACCACCTCGTCCGTGAGGATGGCGGGGTAGGGGCCGGCCAGGTCCCAGGTCTGGAAGAACGGGCCCCAGTCGATGTAGTCGGCCAGCTCGCCCAGGTCGTAGTTCTTGAACACGCGGCGACCCAGGAACTTGGGCGCGTCGGGCGTGTAGCCGGACCAGTCCAGCGGCGTCTTGTTGGCGCGGGCCTCGGCCAGCGACACCATGGGCGTGGCCTTCTTGTTGGCGTGCTGCTGGCGCACCTTCTCGTAGTCGGCGTTCAGTTCGGCGATGTAGGCGGTCTGGCGTTCGGGGCTCAGCAGCTCGGAGCACACGCCGACGGCGCGCGAGGCATCGGGCACGTAGACCACCGGTCCGCTGAAGTTCGGCGCGATCTTCACGGCCGTGTGCACGCGCGAGCAGGTGGCGCCGCCGATCAGCAGCGGCAGTTGGCGCGTGCGGAAATACTCGTCGCGCTCCATCTCGCCAGCCACGTACTGCATCTCTTCCAGGCTGGGCGTGATCAGGCCCGACAGGCCGATGATGTCGGCGCCTTCTTCCTTGGCCTTGGCCAGGATGTCGGCGCAGGGCACCATCACGCCCATGTTCACCACCTCGAAGTTGTTGCACTGCAAGACCACGGTGACGATGTTCTTGCCGATGTCGTGCACATCGCCCTTCACGGTGGCGATCACGATCTTGCCCTTGGCCTTGGCGTCGCCGCCGGCCGCGATCAGCTGGGCCTTTTCTTCCTCGATGTAGGGCAGCAGGTGGGCCACGGCCTGCTTCATCACGCGGGCGCTCTTGACCACCTGCGGCAGGAACATCTTGCCCGCGCCGAACAGGTCGCCCACGGTGTTCATGCCAGCCATCAGCGGGCCTTCGATCACGTGCAGCGGGCGCCCGCCCCCGGCCTTGATCTTCTGCCAGGCTTCTTCGGTGTCGGCCACGATGAAATCGGTGATGCCGTGCACCAGCGCGTGGCTCAGGCGCACCTCCACGGTAGCGGGCTCTTCCGCCGTGCCGCGCCAGGCCAGCTTGGCGCTGTCGTCCTTGGCCGTGCCCTTGACCTGCTCGGCAATGGCCAGCAGGCGCTCGGTCGGTGTCAGGCTGGTGTCGTCCCCCTCGCGGTAGACGGGCTTGCGGTTGAGCACCACGTCTTCCACGCGTTCACGCAGCTGGGCATCGAGGTTGTCGTACACGCCGACCATGCCGGCGTTGACGATGCCCATGTCCATGCCCGCCTGGATGGCGTGGTACAGGAACACGGTGTGGATGGCCTCGCGCACGGGCTCGTTGCCGCGGAAGCTGAAGCTCACGTTCGACACGCCGCCGCTGATCTTGGCGCCCGGCAGGTTCTGCTTGATCCAGCGCGTGGCCTCGATGAAGTCGACCGCGTAGTTGTCGTGCTCCTCGATGCCGGTGGCCACCGCGAAGATGTTCGGGTCGAACACGATGTCCTCGGGCGGGAAGCCCACCTCGTCCACCAGGATGCGGTAGGCGCGCGCGCAGATCTCGGTCTTGCGCGCGTAGGTGTCGGCCTGGCCCACCTCGTCGAAGGCCATCACCACGCTGGCGGCGCCGTAGCGCTTGATCAGCCGGGCCTGGCGCTTGAACTCGGCTTCGCCTTCCTTCAGCGAGATCGAGTTGACGATGCCCTTGCCTTGCACGCACTTCAGGCCCGCCTCGATCACGTCCCACTTGGACGAGTCGATCATGATGGGCACGCGCGCGATCTCGGGCTCGCCGGCGATCAGGTTCAAAAAGCGCACCATGGCGGCCTTGCTGTCCAGCATGGCCTCGTCCATGTTGATGTCGATCACCTGGGCGCCGTTTTCCACCTGCTGGCGCGCCACCGACAGCGCATCCTCGAAGCGCCCTTCCAGGATCATCCGCGCGAAGGCCTTGGAGCCCGTCACGTTGGTGCGCTCGCCCACGTTCACGAACAGCGTGCCCTCGCCGATGTGGACCGGCTCCAGGCCGGACAGGCGCATGGCGGGCGGGGTGGGAACAGCGGGGGAAGGCGAAGCGGGGACGGTCATCCCGCGATTTTACCGGGGCGGCTTTACCTTGAGACGAACGGTATCAAGCGCTGGTCTGCATTCCCAGGAAGGTTTCCTCGATCTTGAGCGAGCTGCGCTGCCCCACGTCGGCCCGGTGCGCGGCCAGCCAGCCCTCGGCGGCCTGGCGGCCCAGCGCGTGCAGCTGCTGCAGGAAGTTCCAGTCCGTGTTGAACTTGCTGGACGCGTTGAAGGGCGCCAGCCCGTCGTCGTCGGCCACCATGTGCAGGCGCAGGTCCTTGTAGCGGCCCGGGTCCAGCTTCTGTTCCTTCAGCAGACGGGACACGAAGGCGATCGCCCGCATCTCGCCGATCAGGCTGGTGTTGAAGGTGATCTCGCTGAGCCGGTCGATGATGTCCATGCTGCGCGTGGGCGTGTCGTGGCGCATCAGCGAGTTGATCTTGATGAGCAGGATGTCCATGGCCTGCGTGTTGTAGATCAGCGGGAAGAGCGCGGGGTTGCCGGTGTAGCCGCCGTCCCAGTAGGGCTCGCCGTCGATCTCCACAGCCTGGAACACGAAGGGCAGGCAGGCCGAGGCCAGCAGCGCGTCCAGGCTCAGCGCCTGGTCCGTGAAGACACGCGCCTGGCCCGTGCGCACCGAGGTGGCCGTGACGAACAGGTGCACGCCGCAGCTTTTGCAGCCCTGGTGCAGGGCCTCGACCTTCACGTGGCGCTGCAGCACGTCGCGCAGCGGATTCAGGTTGAGCGGGTTGAACTCATAGGGGCTGAAGGCCCGCGTGAACATGTTCAGCCACTGGTAGGCCGGGAACTGGTCGAAATTGAACTCGGGCCGCAGCAGCCCGTTCTGGATCGTCAGGGGCGAGAAGATGGGGCCGTGGCGGCTGACGTCCTGCCAGAAGTCGTGCAGGGCTTGCTGGGCCTGCCGGCGGGCCTGGGCCTCGCCGCCCTCGGCGTGGCCCTGCACATAGCCGCTCAGCATCACGGCGCCGTTGAGCGCGCCCGCGCTGGTGCCGGAGATGCCCATGAAATCCAGGCCGTCGTCATCCAGCAGGCGGTCGAGCACGCCCCAGGTGAAGGCGCCGTGCGATCCGCCCCCCTGCAGGGCCAGGTCCACCGTGGGTCGGGCGCGCGGTGCGCCGGTCTTGCGGCGCGCTGGCACGGCCTTGCGGGCGGGCTTCTTGTCTGCAGACGGTGTGGTCGGGGCGGCTTTGGCCTGTGTGCGGGTGGCTGCACTCTTGCGCAGTGGCGCGCTGGTGGCGGGGCCGGGCTTGGCGGGGGTACGGCGGGTCGTCATGGGCTCAGTCTAACCAGATTGCTGCGGTGCAGCATAGGGCTTGCAATGTCCGAGCCACATCACGGCCATGGCCGGTTCCCACTTTGGGGCCACCCTTGCGAGGGCGTGAAAATAAAGCGACGAATACTGTACAAAGATCCAGTCTTTGCCATAATGGCGCCATCCCGTCGGCACGGCCGGCACCCCGACCACCCCTGCGGCACCACACGCCGCCCCCGGAGACCCTGCATGGAAGCCACCGCCAAGTCCGCCCTGAGCACCGAAAAAGCCAAAGCCCTCCAGGTGGCGCTGGCCCAGATCGAAAAGCAGTTCGGCAAGGGTTCCATCATGCGCCTGGGCGAAGGCGAAGTGATCGAAGACATCCAGGTCGTCTCCACCGGCTCCCTGGGCCTGGACATCGCCCTGGGCGTCGGTGGCCTGCCCCGCGGTCGCGTGGTCGAGATCTACGGACCCGAATCCTCCGGCAAGACCACGCTCACGCTGCAGGTCGCGGCCGAGATGCAGAAGCAGGGCGGCGTCTGCGCCTTCATCGACGCCGAACACGCGCTGGATGTCCAGTACGCCCAGAAGCTCGGCGTGAACCTGCAGGATCTGCTGATCTCGCAGCCCGACACCGGCGAGCAGGCCCTTGAAATCGTCGATGCCCTGGTGCGTTCCGGCTCGGTCGACCTGATCATCGTCGACTCGGTGGCCGCGCTCACGCCCAAGGCCGAACTCGAAGGCGAGATGGGCGATTCCCTGCCCGGCCTGCAGGCCCTCCTGATGAGCCAGGCCCTGCGCAAGCTCACCGCCACGATCAAGAAGACCAACTGCATGGTCGTCTTCATCAACCAGATCCGCATGAAGATCGGTGTGATGTTCGGCAGCCCCGAAACCACCACCGGCGGCAACGCGCTCAAGTTCTACGCCTCGGTGCGCCTGGATATTCGCCGCATCGGCTCGATCAAGAAGGGCGAAGAGATCATCGGCAACGAGACCAAGGTCAAGGTCGTCAAGAACAAGGTGTCGCCCCCGTTCAAGACGGCCGAGTTCGACATCCTCTACGGCGAAGGCATCTCCCGCGAGGGCGAAATCATCGACCTGGGCGTGACCGCCAAGATCGTCGACAAATCCGGTGCCTGGTACGCCTACAACGGCGAGAAGATCGGCCAAGGCAAGGACAACTCGCGCGAGTTCCTGCGCGAGAACCCCGACCTGGCCCGCGAGATCGAGAACAAGATCCGCGAATCGCTGGGCATCTCGCTGCTGGCGCCAGCGGCTGCCGGTGCGGCCGACGCCGAGTAATCGTTTCAGTGCCTGCGGGTCAACCTTCTTTGAACGAAGCTGGCTTGCGTTGCGCTGTGGCGTGCGCCAGGGCCGCCGGGATTTGATGTGGCCTCCATGAAGCCGCAACTGTCCCTGAAGGGCAGGGCGCTCAAGTACCTGGCCGCCCGGGAGCATTCCAGGCTTGAGCTCACCCGGAAGCTGGCCCCGCACGCCGAAACGCCTGAAGAGGTGCAGCGCGTGCTCGACGAACTCGAGCAGCGCGGCTTCCTCTCCGCCGAGCGCTTCGCCGAATCGATGGTGCACCGCAAGGCTGCCCGCTACGGCGCGGCCCGCGTCAAGGCCGAGCTGGCCCAGCACCGCCTGCCGGACGACATTACACGCAGCGTCACTGAGCAGCTCAAAGCCTCTGAGTTCGACCGCGCCCACGCCCTGTGGGCCCGCCGTTTCGGCGAGCCGCCCGCCACGCCGGAAGACAAAGCCCGCCAGACCCGTTTCCTGGCGGCCCGGGGTTTCGCGGGCGACGTGATCCGCCGTGTCCTGCGTGGCGACGGGTTCCGCGATCCGGAACGCGACGCCTGAATCCACCCCGCTTGAGCGCCTCCGCAGCGCTCCGCCCCCTGCATCCGAGGGGGTGGCGGTGCTATGCTGCGCGGTGCTCCGCACGAATTTACCCATTCGCGTGCGGTGCCCCCCCGGCGTCCGATCGACTCCCGGGGGTTTTGTCATGTTCGACAAGAACGAACGCTACACAAGACTGCGAGTCTTCACATGAAAATCCACGAGTACCAAGGCAAAGAGATCCTGAGCCGATTTGGCGTGCCGGTCCCAAGAGGCATCCCGGCATTTTCCGTAGACGAGGCCGTGGCTGCGGCTGAAAAGCTGGGCGGCCCGGTCTGGGTCGTGAAGGCCCAGATCCACGCGGGCGGTCGCGGCAAGGGCGGTGGCGTCAAGGTCGCCAAGTCCCTCGACGACGTCAAGCGTCTGGCCGGCGAGATCCTGGGCATGCAGCTCAAGACCCACCAGACCGGCCCCGAAGGCCAGAAGGTCAACCGCCTGTACATCGAAGACGGCGCTGACATTCAAAAGGAATACTACGTGTCCGTGGTCACCGACCGCGGCACCCAGAAGGTCGCCTTCATCGCCTCCAGCGAAGGCGGCATGGACATCGAAGAAGTCGCCCATAGCACGCCCGAGAAGATCATCACCGTCTTCATCGATCCGCTGGCCGGTCTGACCGACGCGCAAGCCCAGCAGATCGCCGACGGCATCGGCATGCCGGCCGATTCGCAAGCGCAAGCCAAGGACATCTTCCAGAAGCTCTACCAGTGCTACATGGAAACCGACGCGTCGCTGGTTGAAATCAACCCGCTGAACCGCGACGGCAAGGGCAATGTGATTGCCCTGGACGCCAAGTTCAACTTCGACAGCAACGCGCTGTTCCGCCACCCCGAGATCGTGGCCTACCGCGACCTGGACGAAGAAGACCCCGCCGAAATCGAAGCCTCCAAGTTCGACCTGGCCTACATCCAGCTCGACGGCAACATCGGCTGCCTGGTCAACGGCGCTGGCTTGGCCATGGCCACCATGGACACCATCAAGCTGTTCGGCGGCGAGCCGGCCAACTTCCTGGACGTCGGCGGTGGCGCCACGGCCGAGAAGGTCACCGAAGCCTTCAAGATCATGCTCAAGAGCCCCAAGGTCAAGGGCATCCTGGTCAACATCTTCGGTGGCATCATGAAGTGCGACACCATCGCCGATGGCGTCATCACCGCCTGCAAGGCCGTGAACCTCAACGTGCCCCTGGTGGTGCGCATGAAGGGCACCAACGAAGAGCTGGGCAAGAAGATGCTGGCGGACTCCGGTCTGCCCATCATCAGCGTGGACACGATGGCCGACGCGGCCACCAAGATCGTGGCCGCCGTCAAGTAATCGCCCAAGGAATCGAGACCATCATGAGCATTCTCATCAACAAGGACACCAAGGTCATCACCCAGGGCATCACGGGCAAGACCGGTCAGTTCCACACCCTCGGTTGCCAGGCCTACGCCAATGGCAAGAACGCCTTCGTCGCTGGCGTGAACCCCAAGAAGGCCGGCGAGAAGTTCTCCGACATCCCCATCTACGCCTCCGTCAAGGAAGCATCCGCGCAGACCGGCGCCACGGTGTCCGTGATCTACGTGCCGCCCGCAGGCGCCGCTGCCGCCATCTGGGAAGCCGTCGAGGCCGACCTGGACCTGGTGATCGCCATCACCGAAGGCATCCCCGTGCGCGACATGCTGGAAGTGCGCAACAAGATGAAGGCCAAGGAAGCCGCCGGCGGCAAGAAGACGCTGCTGCTGGGGCCCAACTGCCCCGGCCTGATCACGCCCGACGAGATCAAGATCGGCATCATGCCCGGCCACATCCACCGCAAGGGCCGCATCGGCGTGGTCTCGCGCTCCGGCACGCTGACCTATGAAGCCGTGGCGCAGCTGACCGAACTGGGCCTGGGCCAATCCAGCGCCGTCGGCATCGGTGGCGACCCGATCAACGGCCTCAAGCACATCGACGTGATGAAGGCCTTCAACGACGATCCGGACACGGACGCCGTGATCATGATCGGCGAGATCGGTGGCCCCGACGAAGCCGAAGCCGCCCAATGGTGCAAGACCAACATGAAGAAGCCCATCGTCGGCTTCATCGCGGGTGTCACCGCCCCCCCGGGCAAGCGCATGGGCCACGCCGGTGCGCTGATCTCCGGTGGCGCCGACACGGCCGATGCCAAGCTCGCCATCATGGAAGAGTGTGGTTTCACCGTCACCCGCAACCCGTCGGAGATGGGCAAATTGCTCAAGGGCCTGCTGTAAGCCCTCGCAATTAATCTCATCGTTCCTCACAAGCAGCCCCTACACTTCGGGGCTGCTTTTTTGTTTGTTGTTTTGAGACATGGACGCCTTGCTGACGCCCGACTTCTGGCTTGCCGTGGGCCAGATCATCATGATCGACATCCTGCTGGGTGGCGACAACGCCGTGGTCATCGCCCTGGCCTGCCGCAACCTGCCGCAGGATCTGCGCCGCCGCGGCATCCTGTGGGGCACGCTGGGCGCCATCGGCCTTCGCATCGTCCTGATCTTCTTCGCGATGTCGCTGCTCTCGCTGCCCTACCTGAAGCTGGTGGGCGCGGCCCTGCTGCTGTGGATCGGCGTCAAGCTGCTGGTGCCCGAGGATGACGAACACGACATCAAGGGCAGCGACCGCCTGTGGGGCGCCGTCAAGACCATCATCGTGGCGGACTTCGTCATGAGCGTGGACAACGTCATCGGCATCGCGGGCGCGGCCCAGGGGGCCGGTGGCCATGAGGGCCACCAGATGGCGCTCGTCATCTTCGGCCTGGTCGTCAGCATTCCCATCATCGTGTGGGGCAGCAGCCTGGTGCTCAAGCTGATGGACCGCTTCCCTGTGATCATCACCGCCGGCGGCATGTTGCTGGGGTGGATTGCTGGTACGCTGGCGGTTTCCGATCCGGCCCTCGCGCCCTATGTGGCCGCCTCCGACAGCATGCGCTATGTGTGGGGTGCGGTTGGTGCGATCCTGGTCTACACGGTGGGCACCGTCCTGGCCCGGCGCCAGGCCACCGAAGCGTGATGACATGGTGATCCAGAGGCAAGGGGGACGCTCATGATCTGGTGGGTGGTGCTGTTGCTGGTCGGTGTCGCGGTGATGCTGGCCTGGTGGATGTTCAGGCAGAACCGGCGCCCGCCGGGCTCCATGCGCCCGTCGGGCTTCGCCCATTCCACGCGCCCGGCGTCCACGCGGCCGATGGAAGGTCGATCCTCCTCGACGGTCCGTGGTGGGCATCCTGGCACCGTGCCGGGCATCCGTCCTGCCGCTGCACGCGCGCGTGTTGAGCGCTCTGAAGACACCGGCCCCGAGACCGTGCTGTCCTACCTGCACTTCCAGCAGAGCAACCCCGCATCGGACTACCCCTCCGAGATCGGCAGCGACTTCGGCCCTTCGTCCCTGCCGCCCGACGAATCGCCTGACCGCCTGCGCATCGAACGCGCGCTCAAGGCGCTGCAGGACGGCCCGGCCGACCAGGCCTGGGAAACGCTCAAGGGCTTCCGCCCCGAGCCCGGCCACCAGGCCGCCTGCCTGGAGACGATGGAGCGCATCGCCCTGGCCTTCGAGCGCGACCAGCGCTTCGACGCTGCCCGCGATGTCTACGAGCACATGGCCGACACCGATCCGCACTGGCGCGACGTCAAGTTGCGCCTGATGCGCGCGCGCGGTTTGGCCCAGAACGCCACCGTCAACACCTGGGGGACGGTGCCGGCCCAGCCGCTGCCGCAGATCGCCAAGACGCAACTGGGCAGGTACTTGGTCGACAAGGAAATCGGCCGTGGTGCCATGGGTGCGGTCTACCTGGGCTACGAGCCGGCCACCGACCGCCGTGTGGCGCTCAAGACCATGGCGCTGGCCCACGAATTCAGCGGCAACGACCTGATCGACGCCCGTGCCCGCTTCCTGCGCGAGGCCGAGATGGCCGGCCGCCTGGAGCACCCCGACATCGTCAGCATCATCGATGCCGGCGAGGAAAACGGTCTAGCCTTCATCGCGATGGAGCTCGTTGAAGGCACCGACCTCAGCGACTACACCGCGCCCGATCGCCTGCTGCCCCTGCCGCACCTGATCCCCATCATGGCCCGCGTGGCCGCCGCGCTGGCCTACGCGCACAGCCGGGGCGTCACGCACCGCGACATCAAGCCGGGCAACATCATGGTCGACCTGACCCGCGATGTCGTGAAGGTGATGGATTTCGGCGTGGCCCGCGTGGCCGATGCCGCCCGCACCCGCACCGGCGTGGTCCTGGGCACGCCCACCTTCATGTCGCCCGAGCAGCTCGCCGGCCAGAACATCGACGGCCGCTCCGACCTGTATTCGCTGGGCGTCACCTTCTTCCAGCTGCTCACCGGCCAGTTGCCTTACCGCAACGATTCCATGGCCGTACTGATGCGTGCCATCGCCAACGACCCGGTGCCGCACGTCAGCGACATCCGCCCCGAAGTGCCGCGCGCGCTGGGCGATGTCGTCGCGCTGGCCTTGCAGAAGCACCCCACGACCCGCTACGCCGATGGCCAGCAGATGGCCGAAGACCTCAGGGCTGTGGCCCTGGCGATGCAGTCCTCGCCGCAGGGCCAGGCGATCGACCTGGACCTGAGCTGATCGAAACCGGGGACAATCGCAGCCATGGACTTCGAGTTCTTCAGTCAAACCGACACGGGACGCGTCAGGACGAACAACGAGGATTCGGTGGCGGTGGATGCCCCCGGCGGCGTTGTCGTGCTGGCCGACGGCATGGGCGGCTACAACGCCGGCGAGGTGGCCAGCCAGATGGCGTGCGAGTTCATCAGCGCCGAACTGGTGCGCTGGCTCGCCCAGGCCTCGACCACGGCCTCCGACGTCGACGTCAAGCGTGCCATGGACATCTGCGTGGACAACGCCAACCGCGCCATCTTCAGTGCCGCGCACTCCAACCCCACCTACGCCGGCATGGGGACCACGCTGGTGCTGTCGGTGTTCCGGCCGGGCAGGGTGCTGGTGGGCCACATCGGCGATTCACGCGCCTACCGCTGGCGCCAGGGTGAACTGCAGCAGATCACCCGAGACCATTCGTTACTGCAGGAACAAATCGACGCAGGTATCCTGACCCCGGAACAGGCCGCCGTGTCCGCGAACAAGAACCTGGTCACGCGGGCCGTGGGGGTGGAGGACTACGTCTTGCTTGAAACCCGCGTGCACGAGTTGCAAAGTGGCGACATCATCCTGATGTGTTCCGATGGCCTGTCCGACATGCTCGACGATCGCCAGATCGCCGACGTGCTGACAAGCTGCCACACCAAACTGCCGGAAGCAGGCGCCGCCCTCATCGCGGCCGCCAACGCGGCCGGCGGGCGGGATAATATCGCCGTGACGCTCACCCGCGCCCAGGGGGTGACCGAACAGCCGCCCAAGGCCTGGTGGCCGTTCAGGCGGTTGGGCGGTGGTGCCTAGCGTTCGTTGCTCCCTTCCAAAACCCGAATCAAAACCCAATACCCAAGAGGTTCCGCATGGGAAAGCTGGTCGTCTCGCTCGACGGGGTCGTCATCAAGGAAGTCCAGATCACGAAGGACAAGACCTCCCTCGGCCGCCGTCCCTACAACGACATCGTGATCGACAACCTGGCGGTCAGCGGTGAGCACGCCATCATGCAGCTGGTGGGGCAGGACGTCTTCATCGAAGACCTGAACTCCACCAACGGCACGTACATCAACGGCAAGGCCGTCAAGAAGCAGCTGCTGCAGCACAACGACACGGTTGAGATCGGCAAGTACAAGATCAAGTACCTGGTCGAGACCAGCGACGAGTTCGAGAAGACCATGGTCATGCGGCCGGGCGGCGGCGGGTTCGCCGGGGTCGGCGCAGGCCAGCGCGCGGCGCCTTCCCCGATGACCATGCCGGGTGGCCTGGGTTCGCCCATCGGCGCACCGCCCTCCATGCCGGCCGCGCTGGCGCCCGTGGCGGCCAGCCCTGTCGCCGGTTACCAGGCCGCCGCGGTGGTCGCGCCGGTGGTGCCGCCGCCGTCGACCGCGCCCACGGGTTTCGGCACGGGCTTTGGTGGCCTGGGCGCCCAGACCCCGGCCTCCATCAAGGTGCTCAACGGCGCCGCCGCCGGCCGCGAAGTGCAGCTGACCAAGGTGGTGACCACGGTGGGCAAGCCGGGTGTGCAGGTGGCCTCGATCACCAAGCGGCCGGGGGGCTATGTCTTCGCGCACGTCGAAGGTTCGGCGCGCCCGTCGGTGAACGGTTCGGCCGTGGCCGGTGATCCGGTGCAGCTCAAGAACGGCGACGTGATCGAGCTGGCCGGCACGCAGATGCAATTCGTCCAGGCTTGAACCTCAAGCGGCCACGCATCCTGGCCGCAGGAGTCGCCCCATGATCCGCGTTCTTGGTTGCCATGGGTCGATCGCGGCCCGTTGCCACACCACCTCTTTCCTGCTGGACGACGACATCCTGATCGACGCCGGCAGCGGCGTGGGTGAGTTGCGGCTGGACGAACTGGCCCGCATCGACCACATCCTGCTCAGCCACAGCCACCTGGACCACATCCTGAGCGTGCCCCTGCTGGCCGACAGCGTGATCAAGCTGCGCATGGGGCCCGGCGGCTTGCCTGATCTTCGGCCGATCCAGGTGCATGGCCTGCCGCAGACGCTGGAGGCCATCAAGGCACACATCCTCAATGGGGTGATCTGGCCGGATTTTTCGCGCTTGCCCAGCGCGGCGCACCCCATCCTGACCCTGCACCCCTTCAACATCGGCGATGTGCTCACGTTTTCGTCGCGTGGCGGCGAGCCGGAGCGCAAGGTGCGCGTGCTGCCGGCCAAGCACACCGTGCCGGGCGTGGGCTTCGGGGTGGAGACGCCCCAGGGCCTGTGGATCTACAGCGGCGACACCGGTCCGAATCCCGAGTTGTGGAAAGTGCTGGCTGGCGAGCGGATCGCGCAACTGGTGATCGAGACGGCCTTCGGCAATGACGAGGCCCACCTGGCGGACATCAGCGGGCACCTGTCGCCGCAATCCCTGGCGCGCGAACTGGTGCAGCTGGACGGGCAGGTGAGCGTGTTCATCACCCATCCCAAGCCGGGCGAGGTGCCGGCGGTGCTGTCGCAGATCCGGGCGCTGGACAGCCAGCACCGCATCGAGCCGCTGCGCGAAGGGCAGCGCTTCGGCGTGCCGACGGCGTCCGCTTAAGCTGGCGCAAATTCCGTCGCACTGACAAAGCTTGTCAGGCTTGCAGCACCCAAAGCGACCAAAAATGTCGACCCGATTGGGCAGGCACGTAAACAGATGTCACTTTCCGACCCTCGGGTTTCGGGTAAACGTGATGAATTTGGCGCCCTTCCCGCGAACGCGGGCTTGGCACAGGGGCTGCTCTAAGTAAGGCACGGCGGTCAATCCGGCCCCGGATGACCCAGCACCTCACAACCCGGCCCCAGGGGGCCAAGCGAAGGAGTTCAACATGAACATGCAACGCGCTCGCAAGACAGCTCAACAAGGTTTCACGCTGATCGAACTGATGATCGTCGTGGCCATCATCGGTATCCTGGCCGCCGTGGCACTGCCGGCTTACTCGGACTACAAGGCCAAGTCGCACATCACGGCTGGTCTGGCGGAAATCTCTGCAGGTAAGACGGCTTTTGAACTGAAGGTCAGCAATGGCGAAACCGTTTCTGGCCCTGGCGATATCGGCCTGTCAACGGTGGATACCGGCAACTGCAAGATCACGGCGGATACCACCTCTATCACTTGCACCGTGGTGAATGCTCCCACCCAGATTAAGGACGCGAAGATCATTTGGACGCGCCAAGCGGATGGCACTTGGAAGTGCAGCAGCACCGCCGATGACAAGTACAACCCGAAGACTTGCCTGAAAGGCAGCTGATTAACAGCTAGCTTGAAAGAAGCCGCCCTAGGGCGGCTTCTTTGCATTTGGCCCCGCCTTTTCCACCCAAACCGCCCGCCCCCGTTTCCCTCGTTAAAATGCTGGTTTCGCCAGCACCCCGCACAACGACTCCACCATGCCCGACACCACGAAGAACGCCGCCGCCATGGCCCACGCCATCCGCGCGCTGGCGATGGACGCCGTCCAGCAAGCCAACTCTGGCCACCCCGGCGCCCCGATGGGCATGGCCGACATCGCTGTCGCACTGTGGGGCCGCCACCTGCGCCACCACCCCTCCCAGCCGCAATGGGCCGACCGCGACCGCTTCGTGCTGTCCAACGGCCACGGCTCGATGCTGCTGTATGCGCTGCTGCACCTGACGGGCTACGACCTGTCGGTCGACGAACTGAAGAACTTCCGCCAGCTGCACAGCAAGACCCCGGGCCACCCCGAGGTCGGCTACACCCCGGGCGTCGAGACCACCACCGGCCCGCTGGGCCAGGGCGTCACCAACGCCGTCGGTTTTGCACTGGCTGAAAAGCTGCTGGCCGCCGAGTTCAACCGCGATGGCCATGCCATCGTGAACCACCACACCTACGTCTTCCTGGGCGACGGCTGCCTGATGGAAGGCATCAGCCACGAGGCCGCCGCGCTGGCCGGCGCCTGGAAGCTCAACAAGCTGATCGCGCTGTACGACGACAACGGCATCTCGATCGACGGCCAGGTCGCGCCCTGGTTCATCGACGACACGCCCAAGCGCTTCGAAGCCTATGGCTGGGACGTGATCGACCTGATCGACGGCCATGACGTGGACGAGGTGGACGCTGCCATCGCCCAGGCCAAGCAGAGCCAGACCAAGCCCACGCTGATCGTCTGCAAGACGGCCATCGGCAAGGGCTCGCCCAACCGCGCCAACACGGCCAAGGCCCACGGCGAGCCGCTGGGCGCCGAAGAGATCGCGCTGACCCGCGAGGCCATCGGCTGGGCGCACGAGCCCTTCGTGTTCCCCGAAGAGGTCTATGCCGACTGGGACGCCAAGGCCGAAGGCCAGCTGCTGGTCGATGACTGGAACCAGCGTTTCGCTGCCTATGAAGCCGCCCACCCCAGCCTGGCGGACGAGTTCAAGCGTCGCATGGCCGGCGAGTTGCCCGCCAACTTCGCCGAGATCGCCGTGAACGCCGTGGGTGCCGCGCACGACAAGGCCGAGACGGTCGCCAGCCGCAAGGCCAGCCAGATCGCGCTGGAGTTCTTCACCGCAGCCCTGCCCGAACTGCTGGGCGGCAGCGCCGACCTGACCGGCTCGAACCTGACCAACACCAAGAGCACGCCGCCCCTGCGCTTCGACGCTGAAGGCGCCGTGGTGCTGACCGAAGACGGCAAGCCCGGCCGCCACATCAACTACGGTGTGCGCGAGTTCGGCATGGCCGCCATCATGAACGGCGTGGCCCTGCACGGTGGTTTCATCCCCTATGGCGGCACCTTCCTGACCTTCAGCGACTACAGCCGCAACGCCATCCGCATGGCCGCGCTGATGAAGCAGCGCGTGATCCACGTGTTCACGCACGACTCCATCGGCCTGGGCGAAGACGGCCCCACCCACCAGTCGGTGGAGCACGCCGCCAGCCTGCGCCTGATCCCTGGCCTGGACGTCTGGCGCCCCGCCGACACGGCCGAGACCGCCGTGGCCTGGACCATCGCCCTGGCCAACAAGCACCGCCCCAGCGCGCTGCTGCTGTCGCGCCAGAACCTGCCCTACGCGCCCAAGACCGACGCCGACGTGATCACACAAGGCGGTTACGTGCTGGCCGAGCCCGCCGAGGTGGGCCTGCGCAAAAAGGCCCAGGGCGTGATCATCGCCACCGGCTCCGAGGTGCAGCTGGCGCTGCATGCCCAGGCCGAGCTGGCCAAGGAAGGCATCGCCGTGCGCGTGGTGTCCATGCCCTCGACCACCGTGTTCGACCGCCAGCCCGCCGCCTACAAGAAGAGCGTGCTGCCCGAAGGCCTGCCCCGCGTGGCGGTCGAAGCCGGTGTGACGGACTTCTGGTGGAAGTACGGCTGCGCCGCCGTGGTCGGCATCGACACCTATGGCGAGTCGGCCCCGGCCAACGTGCTGTTCAAGCACTTCGGCTTCACGACCGAGAACGTCGTCAACACCGTCAAGGTGGCCCTGGGCGTCGCGCGTCTCAAGCGCTGAGCCCGGGCCCGCACAGGTTTCATTTCTGCAATTTCAATTCTTCAAGAGAGAACTGACATGACCATCAAGATCGGTATCAACGGGTTCGGCCGCATCGGCCGCATGGTGTTCCGCGCCGCTGTCCAGAACTTCAACGACATCGAAGTCGTCGGCATCAACGACCTGCTCGAGCCCGACTACCTGGCCTACATGCTGAAGTACGACAGCGTGCATGGCCGCTTCAAGGGCGAAGTCTCGGTCGATGGCAACACCCTGATCGTCAACGGCAAGCGCATCCGCCTGACCGCCGTGAAGAACCCGGCCGAACTGAAGTGGGACGAAGTCGGCGCCGACGTGGTGGTCGAATCGACCGGCCTGTTCCTGACCAAGGAAACGGCTGAGGCCCACCTGAAGGCCGGTGCCAAGAAGGTGATCCTGTCGGCCCCGTCGAAGGACGACACCCCGATGTTCGTCTACGGCGTGAACCATGGCACCTACAAGGGCGAGGCCATCATCTCCAACGCCTCGTGCACCACCAACTGCCTGGCCCCGATCGCCAAGGTGCTGAACGACAAGTGGGGCATCAAGCGCGGCCTGATGACCACCGTGCACGCCGCCACCGCCACGCAGAAAACCGTGGACGGCCCCTCGAACAAGGATTGGCGCGGCGGCCGCGGCATCCTGGAAAACATCATCCCCTCCAGCACGGGCGCCGCCAAGGCCGTGGGCGTGGTGATCCCCGAGCTGAACAAGAAGCTGACCGGCATGGCCTTCCGCGTGCCCACCTCCGACGTGTCGGTGGTGGACCTGACGGTCGAGCTGAACAAGGAAGCGACCTACGAAGAAATCGCCGCCGAGATGAAGGCCCAGTCGCAAGGCGCCCTCAAGGGCGTGCTGGGCTACACGGAAGACAAGGTGGTGGCCACCGACTTCCGCGGCGAATCGTGCACCTCGGTGTTCGATGCCGAGGCCGGTATCGCTTTGGACAAAACCTTCGTGAAGGTCGTGTCGTGGTATGACAACGAGTGGGGTTATTCCAACAAAGTGCTCGAAATGGCACGCGTGGTCGCGAAATAAGCCTCGTTACCTCTCTGAATGCGAACGGCCCTGCGGGGCCGTTTGTTGTTTTTAACGTTGAACTTTGCCGTCAAACCCACGAACACGCTGTA
Organism: Candidatus Aquabacterium excrementipullorum; assembly: GCA_019112875.1. Classification (GTDB taxonomy): domain Bacteria; phylum Pseudomonadota; class Gammaproteobacteria; order Burkholderiales; family Burkholderiaceae_C; genus Aquabacterium; species Aquabacterium excrementipullorum. The sequence continues at coordinate 1,436 of DXIO01000004.1, read as the reverse complement.
ACACGCTCTCCAGCTGCCTCGCCACACACCGATAATCTGACGCCACTAGAACTCATAAGGAGCGAATGTGACCCGTAAGGCCCTGGCTGCGATTTTGTTGATGGGATGGCTGTCTTCGCCCGTGATGGCGGAGGAGGCGCGCCCCGTGTCGGGGTTGATCGTCAAGCTCAAGAAGCAGGGCGCGGAGGCGGGCACCGAGCAGCGGCGGCTGGGACGCGTGGCATTCGCCGCCGGTTATACGACGCTGATGCCCTGGCGCAAGCTGGGCTCCGGCATGGCCGTGATGCAGGCGCCGACGCGCCTGACGCAGGCCAAGGCCCAGGCGCTCATGGCGAAGGCCATGGCCTCGGGCGAGGTCGAATGGGTCGAGCCCAATGTGCGCGAAAAGCGCCAGGCGGCCGTGGTCCCCAACGACCCCTATTACAACGACACGCCCTTCGATGACGGCCAGTGGTGGCTGCAGGCGGCCACCACCGGCAGCACCGCCAGCCAGAGCCTGCGCCAGCGCGGCGCGCCCAACATCAACCTGGCCTGGCAGACCACCACCGGGCAGACCCAGGCTTCCGGCGCCATCATCGCGGTGCTGGACACCGGCACGCTGAGCCACCCCGACATGGCCTCGGGCCGGATCCTGGCGGGTTACGACTTCGTGTCGGACGTGAGCATGGCCAATGATGGCGGGGGGCGCGACGCCGATCCCACCGATCCGGGCGACTGGGTGAGCAGCACCGAGGCCGGGCAGGGCGCTTTCTCCGGCTGTGAGCAGGAGGCCAGTTCCTGGCATGGCATGGTGATCACCGGCTTCCTGGGCGCCACCAGCAACAACGGCACCGGCGTGGCGGGCATCAACTGGAATGCGCGCATTTTGCCTGTGCGCGTGGCGGGCAAGTGCGGCGCCGATGTCAGCGACATCATCGACGGCATGCGCTGGGCGGCCGGGCTGCATGTCAGTGGCGTGCCTGACACCACGACGCCTGCCCGCATCATCAACATCAGCTTTGGCGGCAATGGTGTCTGCGGGGCGGCCTACCAGACGGCGATCGACGAGGTGCGTGCGCAAGGCGCGGTGGTGGTGGTGGCCGCGGGCAATGAGCATGGCGCGGTGTCGCGGCCGGGCAATTGCGCCAATGTGGTGACGGTGGCGGCCCTCAACCGTGAAGGCTTCAAATCCACGTACTCGAATTTCGGCTCGCAGGTCTTCATCTCGACGGTCGGCGGGGATCCCAATTTCTCCAATACCGACGCCGGCGGCGGCAAGTGGCGGGCCTATCTGGCGGACACCGGCATGCTGGGCCTGTACAACTACGGGACGACCACGGCCGGCACGAGCGGCTACGCCTACCATGCCGGCACCAGCTATGCCGCGCCGGTGGTGGCCGGGGTGCTCAGCCTGATGCTGGATGTCGACCCCACGCTGACGGTGAGCCAGCTGGAAG
>DXIO01000009.1 GCA_019112875.1 Candidatus Aquabacterium excrementipullorum | reverse complement strand
TCATCGACGTCATCGAGTGGACGGAATCCACCGACGGTGTGCTGGCCTGGCGTTTTCCGTTTCAAGACCGCGAAATCCAGAACGGCGCGACGCTGGTGGTGCGCGAATCCCAGATGGCGCTCTTCGTCAACGAAGGGCAGGTGGCCGACGTGTTCGGGCCGGGCACGCACAAGCTCACCACGCAGACGCTGCCGGTGCTGACCAACCTCAAGAACTGGGACAAGCTGTTCGCCTCGCCCTTCAAGAGCGACGTGTACTTCTTCAGCACGCGCCAGCAGCTGGACATGCGCTGGGGCACGGCCCAGCCCATCACCCTGCGTGACAAGGACTTCGGCGCGGTGCGCCTGCGCGCCTTCGGCAATTACAGCCTGCGCCTGGTCGATCCGCGCAAGTTCCACACCGAGGTGTCGGGCACACGCGAGGCCTACACCATGGCCGACCTGGATGGGCAATTGCGGGGCCTGATGCTGCAGCACATCAGCGATGCCGTGGCGCAGAGCGGGGTGCCTTTCCTGGATCTGGCGGCCAATCAGGTGGCCTTCGCGAAGGCCTTGCAAGTGGCCACTGCGCCCGCGTTCGAGGCCATCGGCCTGCGCCTTGAAGGCGTGACCGTGCAGAACGTGTCCCTGCCTGAAGAGCTGCAGAAGATCCTGGACCAGCGCATCGGCATGGGCATGGTCGGCAACGACATGGGCAAGTTCGTGCAGTACCAGACCGCGCAGGCCCTGCCGACGTTGGCCGCGGGTGGCGGCACGGGCGGTTCGGTGGCGGGTGACGCGGCGGGGCTGGGCGCGGGCCTGGCGCTGGGCCAGGCCATGGCGCAGTCGCTGCAGCAGGGCCTGCAGGGCGTGGCGCCCGTGGCAGGTGCCGCTGCGCCATCGGGCGTGGTGCCACTGCGCCCCGACGAGGTCATGTCCACGCTGGAGAAGCTGGCCGACCTGAAGGCCAAGGGCATCCTCACGGAAGACGAGTTCAGTGCCAAGAAGGCCGAGCTGCTCAAGAAGCTGGTCTGAGCCTTCGGGCGTTTTTCCATGGTTGATCCCACGCCGCAGCGTGCCTGGCGCGCGCTGTGTTCCTTTTGCGGTGCGCCGGTCGAGTTCCGCTCGGCCGCATCGCCCATGGCCGTGTGCAGCTATTGCCGCAGCACCTTGCTGCGCGATGGCGATTCGCTGCGGCGCATCGGCCAGGCCGCCGAACTGTTCGATGACCACAGCCCGTTGCAACTGGGTGTGGCTGGCCGCTACCAGGGTGAGCCTTTCACACTGGTCGGGCGTGTGCAGATGGCCCACGACGAAGGCGTCTGGAACGAATGGCATGCGCTGTTCGACAACGGCCGCTCGGGCTGGCTGAGCGAGGACAATGGCCAGCACGTCTTCGCGTTCGAGCAGGCTGCGTTCAAGGCCCTGCCGGAGAACTGGGAACGCCTGTCGGTGGGCTCGTCGGTCTTCGTCGAGCAAGAGCCCTGGGTGGTGGCCTCGAGAGCCGCGGCCCGCGTGCAGGCCGCGGAGGGCGAGCTGGCCTTCGCGCCAGACTTCAAGAACGCGCACCCCGTGGTGGAACTGCGCGACACACAGGGGCGGGTGCTGTCCCTCGATGGGGGCGACGATCCGCCCAGGCGTTTCCTGGGGCGGTCCGTTTCGCTGCCGGATCTGCGCCTGAGCGGCCTGCGTGACGGGCCGGCCGAGGCCAAGGTGAACAGCGCCGGCCTGGAATGCCCCAACTGCGGCGCGCCGCTGGCGCCCCGGCTGGGCCAGAGCCTGTCCATCGTTTGCCCGTCGTGCAAATCGGTGGTTGATCTTTCGCAGAAAGATGTCGGCACAGGCTTGGCCCATTACGCGCAGGACAACGGCCTGGAGCCGCTGATCCCGATGGGGCGCGCCGGCCGTTTCGATGCCGACGGCTCGGGCCAGGCCGACAGCTGGCAGGTGGTCGGCTACCAGGAGCGCTGCGACGAGCCCGGTGATGCCGACGAAGAGCAGACCTTCTGGCGCGAGTACCTGCTCTACAACCAGCAGCGCGGCTTCGCCTTCCTGGTCGATGCGGAGGATGGCTGGAGCGTGGTGCGCCCGGTCACAGGGGTGCCTTCGTCCCGCTCGGCCACGGCGGTGTTCAAGGGCGTGACCTATCGCAAGAAGTTCACCTACACCGCCAAGACCACCTACGTGATCGGCGAGTTCTACTGGAAAGTGCGGCGTGACCAGCGCACGCTGAACACCGATTACGCCGGATCGGGTTCGCAGAGTTCACTGCAGCTCAACCGCGAGCAGACAGGCAACGAGATCACCTGGTCGGCGGGTCGTGCGCTGGACGCCAAGGCAGTCATGGGCGCTTTTGGCATCAAGCCTGATCAGGCCGCGGCGTTCAAGCGCGACACGGGCTCATGGAAGCTCGGGTCGCTGGGGCTGAAGGGCTGGCTGTGGGTCCTGCTGATGGTGGCGATCCTGATCCTGATCGTGCGTTGCGACGACAGCGATTGCGACCATGTGCGCGACACCTACGGCTCGGCCAGCTACGAATACCAGCGCTGCGCCCATTACCGGGGCAGTGGTGGTGGCGGCACCAGCTGGGGCGGCTCCAGCGGCAGTTCATGGGGCGGCTACAGCAGCGGCGGTTCGCACAAATGACGATCGAGCGCCTCATGACGCCCAGAGCGCACAATCCCGTCAACGGTTGACGACGACTTCCCCAAAGGATCCCTCATGTTCGAACTTGAATGGCTCAAGCCCGGCGTCTTCATCGGCTCCATCGCCTTCGCGCTGATCGGCGTGGCCTTGTTTTGGCTGTGCTTCATCGTGGTCGACAAGCTCACCCCGTATGACCTGTGGGGCGAGATCGTCGAGAAGAAGAACGTGGCCCTGGCCATCGTGGTGGCCGCCATGTGCCTGGCCATCGGCCAGATCGTGGCTTCGGCCATCCATGGCTGACACGGCTTCTGACGCGTTGTCTTCTGCGCCATCGCCGCAGGGCGGGGCGGAGGCCGGTGCGCGCGTCAGCCCGGCCGAGCTGCTGCTGCTGGCCTCGGTGTTCGTGGTCGCGGCCTGCGGGCTGGTCTACGAGCTGGCGGCGGGCAGCCTGGCCAGCTACCTGCTGGGCGATTCGGTCCTGCAGTTCTCCACCATCATCGGGGCCTACCTGTTCGCCATGGGCGTGGGCTCGTGGCTGTCTCGTTACCTGGAGCGGCAGCTGGTCGCGCACTTCCTGCGCATCGAGCTGATGGTGGGCCTGTGCGGCGGGCTGATGCCGGCCGTCCTCTTCGCCGCGCACAGCGTGCTGCCGGCCTCGGCCATGGGCAACTTCCGGACGCTGCTGTACGGCATGGTGCTGCTGGTGGGCATCCTGGTGGGGCTGGAGATTCCGCTGGTGATGCGCATCCTCAAGCGGCAGTTCAGCCACCGCTATGCGCTCAAGGACCTGGTGGCCGAGGTGCTCACCTTCGATTACCTGGGCGCGCTGGCCGTGTCGCTGGCCTTTCCGCTGCTGCTGGTGCCCCAACTGGGTCTGATCCGAACGGGCGTGTTCTTCGGGCTGCTCAACGTGGCGGTGGCTGCGTGGGCGCTGTGGCTGTTCCGCGCCGAGCTGCGCACCTGGCGTGCGCATGCCCTGGCCTGTCTGCTGTCGGCGCTGGTGCTGGGCGCTGCCATGGCGGGCGCGAAACCGCTGACCAGCTGGGCCGAGGATCGCTTCTATGGCGAAGGCATCGTGCAGCGCCTGGACACGCCCTACCAGCGCATCGTGCTCACGCACGGCCACGGCGCGACCAAGCTGTACCTCAACGGCAACCTGCAGTTCTCGTCGCGCGATGAATACCGCTACCACGAGGCCCTGGTGCACCCGGCCATGACCGCGCAGGGCTCGCCCCGTCGTGTGCTGGTGCTGGGCGGGGGAGACGGCATGGCCGTGCGCGAGGTGCTTCGCCACCCCGCCGTGCAGCAGGTGACGCTGGTCGAACTGGACCCGGCCATGACGCGCCTGTTCAGCCAGGATGAACGCCTGGTGGCGCTCAATAGCGGTTCGCTCAAGTCGCCCAAGGTGCGCGTGGTCAATGCCGACGCCTTCTCCTGGCTCGATCAGCACGACGAGGTCTTCGACGTGATCATCGTGGACTTCCCCGATCCCACCAACCACGCGATCGGCAAGCTTTACACCACCACCTTCTACGCGCTGATGGACCAGCACCTCTCGGCGGGCGGCTATGCGGTGATCCAGACCACTTCGCCGCTGGTAGCCCGCAAGAGCTTCTGGACGGTGGTGTCCACGCTGGAAGCGGTGGGCCTGAGCACCACGCCTTACCACGCGCATGTGCCCAGCTTCGGCGAATGGGGCTTCGTGCTGGCGCACCGCCGCCCTTGGCGTGTGCCTGCCAACTGGCAGGCCGCCTTGCCGCGGGGGCTGCGCTTTTTGTCGCCAGCAGCATTGCCTGGTCTGTTCGTGTTTCCCCCCGACATGGCCCGCGTGCCGGCCGAGCCCAATCGCCTGAGCAGCCAAGGTCTGGTGCACACCTTCGAAGACGAATGGGGACAGGTGCGCTGATGAGCACGCCGCAACGCTCCTGGCCGACCTGGTCCCGCCGAGGCTGGCTGGGCTGGAGCGCAGGCGCGGTGGCAGGCCTGGCGTTGCCTGGTTGTGGGCCGCGCGGCGTGACATCGCTGCGAGACACCGAACAGGCGGGCGGCGTGGCTGGCATCACCGCGCGGCTGCCCGACACCCTTCAAGGCGGCTGGGTGGGCCAGCAGGTCGAGCGCGGCCACGCCTGGCGCGATGGCCGCTGGAAGCCGGGCGGGGGGCTGGTGTTCACACGCCGTGTGCACACGCTGGTGGTGGGCGCGGGCATCGCCGGCCTGGCCGCCGCGCGCGTGCTGCAGGACAACGGCCTGGACGACCTGGCCGTGCTGGACCTGGACGACGAGCCGGGCGGCAACGCGCGCGGCCATACCCTGATGGGCCAGCCTTGTCCGTTGGGGGCACATTACCTGCCCGTGCCGGGCGAGGATGCGCACGAGGTGGCGCAATGGCTGGAGAGCCAGGGCCTGATCCGTCGCCAGCAGGGCCGCTGGGTGGGCGACGAGCGCCACCTGTGCCACAGCCCGCAGGAGCGTCTGTTCGTGCCCGACACCGCTGCGCAGCAGACCGGTGCTTGCTGGCCCGGCCATTGGCAGGAAGGCCTGATGCCGGCAGGGCAGGGCACGCAGGCGCAGCACCACCGTTTCATGCAAGAGGCCAGGCGCCTGCGTCATGAACTGGGCTTCGCCATGCCCACCATCCGCCGCGCCTGGAACACGGGCCTGGCCGCGCTGGACGCCATCACCTTCGACCGATGGCTTGATGCGCAGGGCTTCGATGATCCGGGCCTTCGCTGGGCCCTCGACTACGCGTGCCGCGATGACTATGGGGCAGGGTCGGCCCGCGTGTCGGCCTGGGCGGGTCTGCAGTACTTCGCCAGCCGCCATGGCGATGACGGTGAAAACGGTGAGGCGGCCGATGCCTTGCTGACCTGGCCCGACGGCAATGCCTTTCTCGTGCGCCGCTTGGCCCAGGGCCTGGGTGACCGCTGGCACGCCGGCACCGTGGCGCTGGCGATCACGCCCAACCGGCGCGAGGTGGTGGTGGACACCTGGTCCGTGCGCCGCAACCGGCCTGAGCGCTGGATCGCGCGCCGCGTGGTGATGGCCACGCCACTGATGGTGTCGCACCGCCTGCTGACGGCGCCGCCTGCGCCCCTGAAGGCCGTGATGCCTTTGCTGCGCCATGCGCCCTGGCTGGTGAGCAACCTGGCCCTGCGCGAACCCTTGGTCGAACGCCAGGGCGCGCCGCTGTCTTGGGACAACGTCGCCTACACGCGGCAGGGGCCTGCCTCGCTGCCCGAGCCATCGCTCGGCTACGTCAATGCACGCCATCAGAGCCTGGCGCCACCGCCGGCCGAGGCCTCCGTGGTGCTCACCCACTACTGGGCCCTGGGCGGGCGTGATGTGGCCACCGAGCAGCGCCACCGTGGCCTGCTGTGGTCTCAGCCCTGGCGCTGGTGGGCGCAGCAGGTGGTGGATGACCTGGCCCGCGTGCACCCCGATCTTCCCGGGAAACTGCAACGCATTGACCTGATGCGCTGGGGACATGCCATGGCCATCCCGGTTCCGGGTCTGCGAGGCCACCCGGCGCTGGCCGCCCTGGCCGATGGCGAGGTGTCACGCCAGAGCCGGCTGCACTGGGCGCACGCCGATCTGTCGGCCTATTCGGTGTTCGAAGAGGCTTTCACGCACGGCGTGCGCGCGGCGCGCCAGGTGCTGCGCCTGGAGGGGCCGCCTCAGCGGCTGGCCTGGGGCAGGCCGCGCGACACGGCCTGACGGTTCGCCGCCGCTGGCTCGAAGCCGCGCACCAGCGCATCGACCAGCGCCTGCGCGCGCGCGCGGTTGTCGCTCAGCAGGTTGCACACGAAGACGTCCAGCGTCACGTGGCCGGATTCGGGCCAGGTGTGCACGGCCAAGTGCGATTCGGCCAGCAGCACCATGCCGGTGATGCCGGCGGGCTGGCCAGGTGCGACGGGTGAGAAAGCATGAAAGAGATCGCCGACGGCGCTCAGACCGGCTTGCGCCACCTGCGCCAGGCAGGCGGTGCGAAGGGCATGGGGCTGGGTCATCCACGGGTGATCCGGCGCGCAGCCACTCAGGTCAGCGGTGATGTGCAGGCCGCTCAAGGCCGATGCGTGTTCCGCGCAGGTCGAGGGCTGTGCCAGTACGGCTTGGATGGTGGACATCGTGCAGATGTGTTCGAGGTGGCTTGTCAGATGCCCGTTGCACCGGCAGCTTGATCGTTCAGCGAGGCCAGGCGTTCCGGCGTGCCCACGTCCGTCCACGGACCCGGCCAGGTCTCGGCGCTCAGCTTGCCGTGGTCGATGGCGCGGTCCATGCTGGGCCGCAGTGCCGCCTTGGTACCGGCGGTCAGGTGGTCAACCATCGCGGGCCGGTACAGCGCGATGTTGCCGTAGGTCCACGGGCGCACCACGTCCAGGTGCTTGGGCAGCACGCGGCCTTGATCGTCGATGGCGAAATCGCCCAGCGGCACATGCGCCGGGTTGGGTACCAGCCACAGGTGGCCCCAGTCATCGCCCTGCAGGAAGCGCTGCGCGGAGGTCTCGTCGAAGCGAAAGCCCGGCACGAACACATCGCCCGACACCGACCAGAAGGCCTCGCCCAGCATCGGCAGCGCCTTGGCCATGCCGCCAGCGGTTTCCAGCGCGCCGCCGTGGTCGCGGCCTTCCATCGAATAGCGGATGCGCAGGCCCCAGCGTGAGCCATCGCCCAAAGCGGCGGGGAACTGATCCTCCAGCCACGCCGTGTTGATCACCACCTCGCGCACGCCGTCGCGCGCCAGGGCCTCCAGGTGCCATTCGATCAGCGGCTTGCCACGCACGTGGATCAACGGCTTGGGCGTGTGATCCGTGAGCGGCTTGAGGCGCTCGCCGCGGCCGGCGGCGAGGATGAGGGCGGGCAGGTTGGGCATGCCGCCATTAGATCAGTTCTTGATCCGGTAGCCCGTCTTGAAGATCCACGCGATCACGCCCAGCGACAGCGCCATGAAGCCCAGTGTCATGCCCAGGCTCAGGCCCACGCTCACATCGGCCACGCCGTAGAAGCTCCAGCGGAAGCCGCTGATCAGGTAGACCACCGGGTTGGCCATGGAGATGGCCTGCCAGAACGGCGGCAGCATGTGGATGGAGTAGAAGCTGCCGCCCAGGAAGGTCAGCGGCGTGATGATCAGCAGTGGAATCACCTGCAGCTTCTCGAAGCCGTCGGCCCAGATGCCGATGATGAAACCCAGCAGGCTGAAGGTGACGGCCGTGAGCAGCAGGAACAGCACCATCCACACGGGGTGCTCGACGCGCAGCGGCACGAAGAAGGTGGCCGTGGCCAGCGTGATCGCCGCCAGGATCAGCGACTTGGTGGCCGCCGCGCCCACGTAGGCCAGCACGATCTCCATCGTCGAGATGGGCGCCGACAGCAGCTCGTAGATCGTGCCCGTGAAGCGCGGAAAGTAGATGCCGAAGGAGGCGTTGGAGATGCTCTGCGTCAGCAGCGACAGCATCACCAGCCCTGGCACGATGAAGGCGCCGTAGCTCACGCCATCGATCGACTGCATGCGCGAGCCGATGGCCGAGCCGAACACCACGAAGTACAGCGCGGTCGAGATCACCGGCGAGAAGATGCTCTGCATCAGGGTGCGCCAGGTGCGGGCCATCTCGAAGTTGTAGATGGCGCGCACGGCGTGCAGGTTCATGCCGCTCATGCAGCCTCCTTCGAATGCACCAGGTTCACGAAGATGTCCTCCAGCGAGCTTTGCGTGGTGCTCAGGTCTTTGACGGCGATGCCGGCGTTCTCGAGGGCGCGCAGCAGCGGCGCGATGCCGGTCTGTTCGGCCTGGGTGTCGTAGGTGTAGACCAGTTGCAGTCCATCACCTGCCAGGCTCAGTTCAAATCCCGTCAGCGTGTCGGGCACGGCGCCCAGCGGCTCGGCCAGCTGCACCGTCAACTGCTTGCGCCCCAGCTTGTGCATCAGCACGGCCTTGTCCTCCACCAGCACCAGTTCGCCCTTGTTGATCACGCCGATGCGGTCGGCCATCTCCTCTGCCTCCTCGATGTAGTGCGTGGTCAGGATGATGGTCACGCCCGATTCGCGCAGCGAGCGCACCAGGCGCCACATGTCGCGGCGCAGTTCCACGTCCACGCCGGCGGTGGGCTCGTCCAGGAACAGGATGCTTGGCTCGTGCGACAGCGCCTTGGCGATCAGCACCCGGCGCTTCATGCCGCCAGACAGGGTCATGATCTTGTTGCCCTTCTTGTCCCACAGCGACAGGTCGCGCAGCACCTTCTCGATGTGGGCCGGGTTGGCCGGTTTCCCGAACAGGCCGCGGCTGAAGGACACGGTGTCCCACACGGATTCGAAGGCGTCCGTGGTCAGCTCCTGCGGCACCAGGCCGATCAGCGAGCGGGCCGCGCGGTAGTCCTTGAGGATGTCGTGGCCGTCCACGGTGACGGTGCCGCTGGTGGGGCTGACGATGCCGCAGACGGTGCTGATCAGCGTGGTCTTGCCGGCGCCGTTGGGGCCGAGCAGGGCGAGGATTTCGCCACGGCGGATGTCCAAGCTCACGTTCTTCAGCGCCTGGAACCCCGACGCGTAGGACTTGGACAGTTGGGAGATGGAAATGATGGCGCTCATGGGGCGCAACGATAGCCCAAAGCCTCAAACCTTCGCTTGAACGGACAGATGACCGGATTTGCCATGGCGTGAGGACTGAAAAACGTTACAAAAGTTAAAAAACTGCCAGTCGCGGTCGATAAGCCCTGCAGCGCCACCCGTACCAGCCCGCGGGCGCGTGATTTTCAGCAGTTGGCTCCATGTTTTTCGGTCACGATTCATGACACGTTCTGTTCTCGCGCTGGTTGCGGCGCCTCGCGCCGTTTCTGTTTCTGTCTCTTCCTGTCTCTTCTCCCCCTTCTCGCTGACCTTGCTGGCCGCCGCCCTGCTCGCGACGCAAGCCCCCCGTGCCCATGCGCAGTCGCCCGCCGAACTGCAGCAGATCGAGCGTATCCAGCAGGAAGAGCAGCAACGCCAACTGCGCGAACTCGAACAGCAGCGCGAACGCGCCCGCCCGCCTGCCAGCCTGGAGGTGGCGCCCGCCAAACGTCCCACCCAGCGGCCCGAAGGCCCCTGCCGCGACATCCAGGAAATCGTGCTCAAGGGCGCCAACGCCTTGTTGACCGGCACCCGCGATTCCCTGCTCAAGCCTTACGTGGGACGTTGCCTGGGCGCCAACGACATCGAGCGCCTGATGGGTGACCTGACTGCGCACTATGTCTCGCAGGGCCGCATCACGGCCCGTGTCTACCTGGGCGCGCAGGACCTGAGCAGCGGCCGCCTGGAGCTGACCGTGGTCGAGGGCGTGCTCAAGCAGCTGCGCATCGAGGATGGCGGCAAGCACAGCATCTCGCCGGGCAATGTGTTCCCAGGCATGGAAGGCAAGCCGCTGAACCTGCGCGATGTCGAGCAGGGCCTGGACCAGATCAACCGCCTGGGCTCCAACAACGCCACGATGTCGATCGAGCCGGGCGAGCAGCCGGGGGAGAGCATCCTGGTCGTGCGCAACAACCCCGTGAAGGCCTGGCGCGTGAGCGGCTCGGTGGACAACTTCGGGTCCGTATCGACGGGCCGCAACCAGCTCGGCTTGAGCGCTTCGTACGACAACCCCTTCGGGTTCAACGACTTCATCAGCGTCACCGATCGCCGCACGCTGGACCGTCACGACAAGCGCCGCGATTCGCAGTCGAACAGCCTGACCTACTCGATCCCCTACGGCGCGCTGCTGTTCACGGTGGGCGCGAGCAAGTCCAGCTACTTCAGCACCCTGGTCACGCCCAGTGGTGTCTCGCTGCCTTCCGAAGGCGACTCGACCGTGTTCTACACACGCGGCGACTACACGCTCTACCGCGACCGCGACAACCTGGTCACCCTGTCTGGCACGCTGACCCGCAAGAGCTCCAAGAACTACCTCGCCAGCCAGTACCTGGAGGTCAGCAGCCGCACGCTGACCGTGCTGGACATCGACCTGTCGCTGCGCCGCCCCCTGCTGGACGGCATCCTGCAGACCTCGGCCGGTTTCTCCGAAGGCAAGAACTGGTTCGGCGCGCTGGAGGATCCGAGCGTCACGCCCGACTGGGCCCCCAAAGCCCAGTTCAGCAAGGTGCGGGCCTCGGTCTCGTGGGCGCGGTACATGCCGGTGGGCAGCAGCACGGTGGACGTGTCCACCCAGTGGAACGGGCAGTACGCCAACAACGTGATGTACGGCTCCGAGCAGATGCTCGTGGGTGGCATCTACAGTGTGCGCGGCTTCGACCGGGACACCCTGTCCAACGACCGGGGCTGGGTGTGGCGCAATGAAGTGGGCGTGCGCTCGCCCTTCACGCTGAATGGCACGACAGGCTCCTGGCGTCCCTACGCGGCGCTGGACGGTGGCTGTGTCTATGCCCGCCGCACGCCCGACGTCAACGGCTACCGTGGCGACGACGCCTGCCTGGGTGGTGGCGCCCTCGGGCTGCAACTGCGCTGGGGCCCGGCCACGCTGGACACCTTCGTGATGAAGCCCTTCCATCGCCCTGACGAGTTGCGGGCCGACCGCACTGCCGTGCGTGCCGTGGCCTCCGTGGCCTTCTGACGCCGCCTTCCATTCCGATGCCTTCTGCGAGCCGGCGCCCGAGTGCGCCGCCCGCCTTCCAGAATTTCCCGAGCAGGACCCCCCTCATGAACCGCAGTTATCGCCACGTTTGGAACAAGGCCCAAGGCCGCTTTGTCGTTGCCTCCGAAGCCGCTTCTTCGCGCGGGCAGGGCGCCGGCCGTGCGCGCCGCAGCGTGGTCACGGGTGCCGCCGTGATCGGCCTGGCCGCGATGCCGGCCGCTTACGCACAGATCACCGTGGCCAGTGGCAAGACCGAAGTCTTCCGCGCCTCCAATGGCGTGCAGGTCGTCAACATCGAGACGGCCAACGCGGCCGGCCTGTCGCACAACAAGTACCTCGACTACAACGTCGAGAAGACCGGCCTGGTGCTCAACAACGGCAACAGCGACCAGATGGCGCGCCAGTCGCAGCTGGCTGGGCAGGTGGCGGCCAACCTCAACCTGGTCTCGCAGGCCAAGGTGATCCTCAACGAGGTGGTCGGGACCAACCGCAGCATGCTGCAGGGCTTCACCGAGGTGCTGGGCGGCAAGGCCGATGTGGTCGTGGCCAATCCCTACGGCATCACCTGCTCGGGCTGCGGCTTCATCAACACCGACCGTGCCGTGCTGACCACGGGCCTGCCGCAGATCGGCGCCGGCGGCACGCTGGACGGCTTTCGCGTCATGCAGGGCGACATCCTGATCAATGGCGCCGGCATTGACGCCAGCAGCACACGCCTGCTGGACCTGGTGGCCCGCAGCATCAAGGTCGATGGCCGTCTGGTGGGGACGGACGTGGGGATCACCACCGGTGCCAACGACTTCACCTGGGCCACGCGCACCGCCACGCCCATCGCGGGCAGCGGCGCCGCGCCTTCGTTCGCTTTCGACTCCACTGTGCTGGGCGGCATGTACGCCAACCGCATCGCCATCGTGGCCACGGAAGCGGGCGTGGGCGTGCGCATGCTGGGCGAGGCCGCCGCCACGGCCGATGATTTCGTGGTCAGCGCCGCCGGCAAGATCGAGATCAATGCCCGCGTCAGTGCCGAGCGCGACTTGAAGCTGACCAGCACGGCCAACGCCACCGCGATCAGCATCGAAGGCACCGACACCCAGCTGAGCAGCAAGCGTGACCTGGTGCTGCTGGCCAGCCTGGGCACCGTGGCGCTGGACGAATCCACCTTCAGCGCCACGCGCGACCTGACGCTGACCGCCGCCCAACTGGTCGACACCAGCACGACGGGCAAGCAACGCTATGCCGGCCGTGACGCCAGCATCAACACCACGGGCACCACCGAGATCACCGGCAGCACCTGGGGCGCGGGCGACGATCTGTCGGTGACGGCCTCCAGCCTCACGGTCGATCAGGCCAAGCTCTACAGCGGTGCCGATACGGCAGCCACAGGCAAGTCGCTCACGCTGAGCACCACCACGGGTGACCTGACACTGACCGACACCAGCGTGCAGAGTGCTGGCGCGCTCGATCTGGATTCCGCCGAAGACATCGGCACCGATGCCACCACCGAACTGCGCAGCACGGGCGACTACACCGTGACGGCCGCGGCCACCATCGACCATGCAGGCAAGCTGATTGGTGCGGCCCAGGGCGACATCACCGCGGGCACAACGCTCACCAACAGCAATGTGATCCATGCGGCGCAAGCGCTGGGCGTGAACGCCAAGACCATCAACAACACCAGCACCGCCGGCCTGTCCTCGTTGACCGCTCTGACGCTGACGGCGCGCGACAACATCAACAACCGCGGCGCGCTGTACGCCGGCCAGGCCATGACGCTGACCGTCACGAGCGCCACCGGTGGCCTGCGCAACTACAGCACCGGCACCATCGACAGCAGCGGCACGGTCACCACCAGCAGCGCCGACTTCACCAACAACGGCGCCATCGTCAGCGTGGGTGACATGCACATCACCGCCACGCGTTCTTTCGTGAATGAAACGCTGTGGAGCGGTGGCAGCCTGACCAAGCAGGACGGCGATGTCACCTACGGCTCCACGGTCAGCGTGGACAAGATCGCCAATGAAGGCTCCTTCGATGCCGGCATGAACGCCTGGCTGCACGATGAGAACTTCAGCTATGACGAAGAACTGGTGGGCCTGACCCTGTCCCAGCTGCAGGCCCTGCAGAAGGCCCAGATCATCGCCAACGGCGGCAGCAGCAAGCTGACCATCGACTACGGCCCCAGCGGCCTGAACCGCGTGGGGGTGATCTCCGCACCCACGGTAGAGATCAAGGGCACCGGCACCTTCAAGAACGAAGAGCTGGCGCTTTACCACGTGCAGAAGGTGCTGCGCTGGGTCGAGATCGTCGACGAGAAGATCGGCTCGGACGACTACGGCTCGTGGGCGCGCACCAGCGCCACGCGCGACGACAGCTTCGCCATGGACCCGGATGACGATGACTACGACCTGGGCGACTGGAACCCGAACCACGCGGGTGCGCCGGCCTGGACACGCACCTACAGCGACGCCGAGGCCCGCGAGAAGGCCGTGCAGGGCGGCAAGCTGAGCGGTGCCACGGTCATCGGCCGCAGCGGTGCGGGCATCTTCGCGACCAACCTGACCTTCACCGGCGGTACCGTGGAGAACGTCGGTTCGCCCTGGCCGGACGATACGACCCGCATCCGCCAGGCGACGCTGCAGAGCACGACCGTGAACACGCCGAGCCAGAACACGGCCATCGCGCTGCCCAGCAACCCCAATGGCTACTACGTGCCCAGCAAGGACCCGTCGGCCAAGTTCCTGGTCGAGACCAACCCGATCTTCGCGGTCGGTTCTGACTTCGTCGGCTCCGACTACATGGCGCAGCGCTTTGGCTTCAACCCCGACACCGTGCAGACACGCCTGGGCGATGCCAACTACGAGGCCTACCTGATCCGCCAGCAGCTGATCGAGCAGACCGGCAGCAACGTGATCGCCGGCTACAACAACGAAGCCGACCAGATGAAGCGCCTGATGGACCAGGCCGTCACCCAGAGCGCCAAGCTGGGCCTGGAGTTCGGCAAGACGCCGACGGCCGAGCAACTGGCCAACCTGACCGAAGACATCGTGTGGATGGAAGAGGTCGTGGTCAACGGCCAAAAGGTGCTGGCACCCAAGGTCTACCTGGCCGCCGCCACCGTGGCTGCGATCGACACGGGGGCCGTGATCGGCGGCCAGAACGTGACGATCGCCGGCGAGGGCCTGAAGAACACCGGCGGCACCATCGCGGCCACCGGCACGCTGAACGTGAAGACCACGGGCGACATCACCAACACCAGCGGCACCATCAAGGGTGTTGACGTCAGCCTGACCTCGACCGGCGGCAGCATCCGCAACGAGACCACCGCGATCGGCTCGGGTGACGACACCACCTACACCACCGCCATCGGCAAGACGGCCGGTATCCAGTCCAGCGGCAACCTGAACCTGGACGCGGCCAAGAACATCGAAGTGATCGGCGCGGACGTGAGCGCCAAGGGTGATGCTTCGATTGCCGCGGGCGGCAACATCACGGTCGACACCATCGTCGACAAGCAGACCAGCACCAGATTCACCGAAAGCGGTGGCTTCCTGAGCTCGTCGAGCACCCGCACCACCACGGGCACCGAGACCAACATCGGTTCCAACCTCAACGTGGGCGGCAACCTGAAGATCAAGTCCGGTGGCGACACCACGATCGCGGGCAGCAATGCCAACGTGGGCGGCAACCTCGACGCCGAGACGGGCGGCAGCCTCAACGTGATCGCCCGCCAGGACAAGTCCTTCACCCAGACCGAGACCACCACCAGTGGCCTGGGCGTGGGCGGCGGCCTGGCCGGTACCAGCACGACGACGAAGGATGTGTTCGACGGCACGAACAAGGGCTCGACGCTGAACGTGGGCGGCAACGCCACCATCAAGTCGGCCGACACCGTGACCATCCAGGGCTCGGACGTGAAGGTCTCAGGCAACGCCGACATCGACGCGACCAAGGGCATCCAGGTGCTCGATGGCCTGGACGAGCACCGCGAGACCACCAAGACGGTGACCACCACCTTCATGAAGGTGGGCGGCGAGACGGCCGCGGAGGCCAACGCCAAGGCGCAGAACGGCAGCGGCCGCTCGGCCGAGGCCGGCGCATCGGCCAGTGCCAACGGCAGCCTGAAGCTCGCGGAAACCACCACCACCGTCACCAACTCGGGCAGCAACACCAGCGTGGCCTCGAACCTGAGCGTGGGCGGCAACCTCAACATGAAGTCCGAAGGCACGGTCACCGTGCAGGGCTCCAACGTGGAGGCTGGCGGCAACCTCAATGTCGATGCCAAGAACATCGAGGTGCTGTCGGGTCGCAACGAGACCTGGTCCAACTCGAAGACCGAGTCCACCTCGATCGGCATCTACTCCGAGAACGGAGCGGAAGCCGGTGCCAATGCCAAGCAGACGGGCGCGAGCGCGTCGGCCAGTGCCAGCGTCGGTGCCGAGAGCACGACCACCTTCGGTGCGCAGACCCAGTCGGCCGAAGCCAGCGACTACTCGCTCAAGAACACCGCCTCGTCGCTCAAGAGCGGCGGCAGCATGAACCTCAACGCCACCGAGACGGCCAAGTTCGTCGGCGCGAACGTGGAGTCAGGCGGCGACATGAGCATCAAGGCCAAGGACATCAGTTCCATGGCCGCGCAGGACATCGAGAGCAGCTCCAGCTCCAGCACCACGCGCACCGCCGGTGTCTACGTGGGGGGCAGCGCGGGCGCCGATGCGGCTGCCAGCTCGAACGGCACGGCCTCGGCCAGTGCCAACGCGGAAGTGAGCGCCGGCCTGCGCTATGCCGACCAATCCGAGAGTTCCAGCTCGGGCTCGGTCACGCAGCAGACCTCCAGCTTCAAGTCGGGTGGCAACATCACCCGCGAGGCCCAGGGCACCATCACCGACCAGGGCACGCAGATGGAGGCGTCCGGCAACATCAAGCAGAGCGCCACGACCATCAAGGAAGTGGCGGCCGAAAACTCCAGCTACTCCACCAGCAGCAGCTCCAGCAACGACGCCCGCGTGGGTGTTTACGCAGGCGCCGGCGCTGGCGCCGACAGCAGCACGGGCAATGCCGGTGCCGATGCGTCGGCGGGCCTGAAGGCCTCGTACTCGGGCTCGACCTCGTCGGAATCCGAATCGTCGACCTCGACCGTGACCTCGCGCTACAAGGCCGGCGGCTCGATCGATTCGACTTCGACCGACAAGACCACCCTGATCGGCACTCAGTTCGAAGCGGGCAAGGACGTGAACATCTCGGCCGGCTCGCTGGACTACCAGGCCGCCAAGGACACCACCACCAGCTCGTCGAGCAGCCTGAGCGGCTCCGCCGAGGTGAAGGTGGGCATCGTGGGCACGGCCGGTGTCAACGGTTCAGCCGAGCTTGATGCAGAGAAGTCCAAGGCCTCGTCCACCACGTCCAATGCGGGCGGCATCAGCGCCGGTGGCTCGATCAACATCAAGACCAAGGGCGACGCGACCTTCGAAGGCACCAACATGTCGGCCAAGGATGCGGCCACGGTGGACGCGGGCGGCAACGTCACGTTCAACGCGGCGCGCGACACCTCGTCGGAGTCGTCGGTGGGCGTGTCGGCCAGCGTGTCGGCGGGCACCTCGGGCTCGGGCAGCAGCCGCGAGAGCGAAGGCTCGGGCTCGCTGGGCGTCTCGGCCAGCGGCGCATCGAGCGACACGGCCAAGGCCAGCACCATCCAGGCCGGCAACGGTGGCGTGACCATCAAGTCGGGTGGCAACACCACGCTGGAAGGCACGCAGGTGCAGACCAGCGGCACGGCGGCGGTCACGGCCGGTGGCGCGGTCAAGGCGGTGGATGCCAAGAGCAGTTCGTCGTCCTACGGCATCGATGCCAGCATCGGTGGGGGCGCGTCGACGGGCGAAGGCGGCAAGAGCAAGGGCAGCGGCGGCGTCTCGCTGGGTGCCGAGGGCTCGTCCTCGTCCAGCAGCCAGAGCGTCAACATCCAGTCGGGTGCCGCGGTCAAGCCTTGATCGCTCAAGCCCTGGCCAAGGGCAGGGACGGTAAAGGGGCTTCGGCCCCTTTTCTTTTGCCCGCCCCTTAAGATGGCCGCATGAAGGGACTGATCCTGCCGGCGCCATTGCAGCGCCCGGTCGAACGATTCGCCAGGGGTTTCATCCAGCCGCCAGGCCGGCCACCGGTCGATTTCAGCGCGCCGGTGGGTGCCCCTTCCTTGCTGCCGCCCGATTCGCTGTCGTGGCGCATCTTCAAGAACCCGCTGGCGCTCGCCGTGGGCGGCATTGCCGCCGTGATCCTGGAGCTGGCCGAGCCCAGCGTGCGCACCGGCGTGTGGGAGCACACCAGCTTTCGGCGTGCGCCGGTGGCCCGGCTGCAGAGCACGGGCCTGGCCGCGATGATGACGGTGTACGGGCCCCGCGAGCTCTCCGAAGCCATGATCGCGCGCGTGGGCCGCATGCATGCGCAGGTGCAGGGTGTCACGCCGGATGGCACGCCTTACCGCGCCGACGACCCGGTGCTGCTGGACTGGGTGCAGGCCACGGCCTCGTTCGGTTTCATGGAGGCCTACAGCGCCTACGTGCATCCGCTGGACGATGCGATGCGCGACCAGCTCTATGCCGAGAGCCGCGAATCATCGCGCCTGTACGGGGCCGTGAACGCGCCCACCTCGCTGGCCGAGATGCAGGCCATGTTCGAGAAGATGGCGCCGAGGCTGGAGGCCTCGCCCATCGTCTTCGAGTTCCTGGAGATCATGCAGCGTGCGCCCATCCTGCCGCGCATCGGCCGTTATGGGCAGCGCCTGCTGGTCAAGGCCGCGGTGGAGCTGGTGCCGCCCTGGGTGCGCGAGCGCCTGGGGCTGGGCGACGAATGGCGGCTGCGCCCCTGGCAGCGCGCCATCCTGAAGCTGGGCGGCCGCGTGGCCGACCGCCTGCTGCTGCGCGACAGCCCGGCGGTGCAAGCCTGCCACCGCCTGGGCTTGCCGGCCGATCACCTGTACCGGCCTTGGTAAGGTGGCGGCCTTGGCTGCCCGGGCGTTCAATGCCCATGGTGATCGTGGCCGCCACCGGCGCCTGGCTTGCGCACCGACATCGTGGCGTCTGCAGGTGCGGGCGTTGAGGCTGCACGCGGGGCCGGCGGCTGTTCCCCCGTGTATTCAAATGCCACCGTGCCCTTGGGGTGCTTGTACCAGCCCGGGTCCTTGTAGTCACCGGGCTTGATGTCGTCGCGCACCTTCACCACGCTGAACATGCCGCCCATCTCCAGCGGGCCGAAGGGGCCGGTGCCCATCATCATCGGCAGCGTGTTCTGGGGCAGTTCCATGCCCATCTCGGCCATGCCCGCCATGCCGTTCTCGCCCATCGTCATGTAGCCCGGGATCAACTTGCCGATGCGCTCGCCCAGGCCACGCATGTCGGTGCCGATCAGGTTGGGCACCTTGTGGCCCATGGCGTTCATCGTGTGGTGCGACTTGTGGCAATGGATCGACCAGTCGCCCGCGATGGCGTCGAACTCGATGGCGCGCATCTGGCCCACGGCGATGTCGGTGGTCACCTCGGGCCAGCGGGCGCTCTTGGGCACCCAGCCGCCATCGGTGCCCGTCACCTCGAAGCTGGGGCCGTGCATGTGGATGGGGTGGTTGGTCATCGTGAGGTTGCCCACGCGCACGCGCACCCGGTCACCCGTGCGCGCCACCAGCGGGTCGATGCCGGGGAAGACGCGGCTGTTCCAGGTCCACAGGTTGAAGTCGGTCATCTCGCTCACGCGCGGCGTGGCGGCGCCCGGCTCGATGTCGTAGGCGGCCATCACGAAGGCGAAGTCGCGGTCCACCTTGAACTGGCGCGGATCCTTCGGATGGATGATGAACAGGCCCATCATGCCCATCGCCATCTGCACCATCTCGTCGCCATGCGGGTGGTACATGTGCGTGCCGGCGCGCGGCAAGGTGAACTCGTAGACGAAGGTCTTGCCCGGCGGAATGTGCGGCTGCGTGAGCCCGCCCACACCGTCCATGCCGCTGGGCAGCAGCACGCCGTGCCAGTGCACGGTGGTGTGCTCGGGCAGCTTGTTGGTCACGAAGATGCGCACGCGGTCGCCCTCGACGGCCTCGATGGTGGGGCCGGGGCTGCTGCCGTTGTAGCCCCACAGCCGGGCCGTCATGCCGGGGGCGAACTCGCGTACCACGGGCTCGGCCACGAGGTGGAACTCCTTGACGCCATCCTTCATGCGCCAGGGCAGTGTCCAGCCGTTGAGCGTGGCCACGGGGTTGTAGGGGCGACCGTTGGGGGGCATCAGCGGTGGCTGCATCGTGGGTGAGGTCTGCACCACGGCCTCGGGCAGGGCGGCGGCGCCCACGCGGCTGACGGCGGTGGCGCCCAGGGCCACGCCGCCCGCGGTTCTGAAAAAATCTCGGCGGTTGCTCATGGCTGGCTTTCGGTGGGAGGCAGTGCGGTGGTGGGCGATGTGGCAGGGACGGACAAGGGCAGCGCGATCGCGCTTTGCAGGCGCGCATCGGCCAGCCAGTGGTCGCGCAGGGCCTCGATGCTCGCGTTGACGCTGGCGATCTGCTCGCGCGCATCGGCCAGCAGCTCGAACACGCCGATGAGCATCCCGTTGTAGCGCAGCAGGTTCTCTTGCGAGATGCGCTGGCGCAGCGGGATCACCTCGTCACGGTAGCGGCGCGCCACCTCGTAGCTGCTCTGGTAGGCGGCATGGGCCTCGCGCGCTTCGGAGCGGGCGTTCACGGCCACCTCCGCGGCCTGGTGCAGCGACTGCATGTACAGCGCCTCGGCCCGTGCGGCGCGTGTGCTGCCGAAATCGAACAGTGGCAGCTCCAGTTCCACCTGGTACCCGTTCTGGCGCGGTTCGCCCGTGCTGCGCTTGTTGGCGTAGCCCAGCTCCAGCACGTTGATGAAGCGGGTGGCCTTGGTCAGGCCGAGCGAGCGTGCGGTGGCCTCGGTCGACCGTTTGGCCATCAGCACGTCGAGCCGGTGGTCCAGCGCGGTCTGTTCCACGTCGTGCGCGGTGTGAGCCTGGGTGGGCAGCTCCGGCAGGCGCTCGGGCAATTGGAAGGCTGGTTGCGGGCCATTGAGGCCCAGCACGCGGGTCAGTTGCTCGCGTGCGGCCAGGGCCTGTTGGTGGGCACGCGCCAGCCGTGCCGAAGCCTCGGCAGCGAAGGCCTGTTCACGCAGCCGATCGACCGGGCTCAGGTTGCCGGCCTGCTGCATGCGGCCCGCCAGTTCGCTGGCCACGTCGGCAGCTTCGTGCACCTGTGCTTGGTAATGTGCGATTTGCGCTGAGGCCACCGCCTTGTAGAAGGCCTGACGGGCCTGGTCGGCCACCGTCACCGCATCGATGGCGGCCTGCAACTGCGCGCGCTCGAAGTGCTGCTGCTCCAGCCTGGACGCCACGGGCAGGGTCAGCAGGCCGACGATGTCGAACATCACGGAGCGGTCGATCTCGGTCTCGCCACCGCCATGCAGGCGGCCGAAGCCGAGGCGCGGGTTGGCCAGCCGGCCAGCGCGCACGCGGTCGGCCTCGGCCACGCCCAGTTCGGCGAAGCGGGCCTGCAGACCACGGTTGTTCAGCAGGGCCAGCTCGACACTGCTGTCGGCGCTCAGGGGCTGGCGCAGCAGCTCGGCCACGCGGGCCTGGGCGTGGTCGGTGTCTTGCGGTGTGCGTTGCCAGGTGGCGGGCTGGCCGGTGCGTTCACGTGTGAGGTCGGCCACGGCGCCGAAGCCGCCATCGGGCGTGAACGAGGCGCAGCCCGAGAGCAGCACGACCGCGGTGGCGCAGGCCAGCACCGGCAGCCGCCGTCTGTCGAAGAGGGTGTTCATGGATCGGAAGTCATCTGGCGCACCGCCTTGGCGTACATGAGCTGTCGCCGGTTTGGTGCACGCCCATGCGGCGGACGCACGGGAACTCAGGCCTTGCGCGAAGGCCTCACGGGGTCAGGTGCTTCGGGGAGGTCGCTCCTGCCCGGTGGACAGGAAGCTCGGCGCAGGGGCCGACAGGGCGGGGAAGGCCGTTGCCGTGGTCGCTGGGGGCTCGGGTATGAAGGGCGCTTCGCCCAGCAGCGTGCTCAGAGAACACGAGGCCGCGCACAGATTGCACTTGCCATCCTGCACACTGCGCGAGGCGCCATGGTTGCTGGCTTCGGCATGCTGGTCGTGCGGGGCCTGCAGATTGGCATGCACGGCATGGCCGTCGCCGTGCATCGCACCATGGTCATGGTGATCCTCATGAGGGTGCGCATGCGCGGCATGTGCTGGCGCCTCGCCCTGCACGGTCGTCGCTTGGGCGGCCATGGCCGGCGGGCACAGCATGGCCGCGGCCACCGCGCCCCTCAAGGGCAGCAGGACCACCAGCGTCAGCACGAAGCACAAGCGCAACCAGCTCATGGACGACAGTCTAGACCTTCCCACAAGGGCAAGGTCAAGCGCGCGAGCCGTGGCAGGCCGGTTTGGCGGGGGCGGCGTCTCTCTTGCCATGGGCCAGCCGCTCGATGATGGGGCAGTCCGGCCGGTCATCGCCATGGCAGCAGTGCACCAGGTGCTCCAGCGTGGCCTTCATGGCCTGCATGTCGCGCAGCTTGGCTTCCAGTTCGTCGATGTGGGCCTGCGCCAGCGCCTTCACCTCGCGGCTGGGGCGCTTCTGGTTCTGCCATAGCCCCAGCAGGGCGCGGATCTGCTCG
Organism: Candidatus Aquabacterium excrementipullorum; assembly: GCA_019112875.1. Lineage (GTDB taxonomy): Bacteria > Pseudomonadota > Gammaproteobacteria > Burkholderiales > Burkholderiaceae_C > Aquabacterium > Aquabacterium excrementipullorum. The sequence continues at coordinate 1,773 of DXIO01000009.1, read as the reverse complement.
ATGGAAAAGCCCAGGTCCCGCCCCTGACGGATGAAGCGCAGCGTGCTCAGCTCCTTGTCGCCGTACTGCCGGTAGCCCGCGTCGGTGCGCCTCGCCTCCGGGAAGAGGCCGACGCTTTCATAGTGGCGGATCATCTTGGCGGACACGCCGGAGGCCTTGGCGGCCTGGCCGATGTTCATCGCTTGCATGGCTGGGATCCTCGGTGGTGCGAAGGACGGACGCTGTGAATGCGAGGTTCGAACCGCGCACCCGTCATTGGTTCCCATCATGGCAAGGTTAACGGACGACGTCCTTGGGCCAGGTCAACGGTGGTCTGGTCTCGGGTGCGCCTGCCGCATCAGCTCAATGTAGCGCTGCGCCCCGAGCCCCAGCGGCCGTTCCTTGATCCAGACCACGTCGGCCCACAGCCGCACCTCGTTGGACATGTTGGCGAAACGGATCTCCGTCAGCCCGCCCGGCCCCAGGTGCGAGGCCGTGAGCGAACGGGGCAGGTAGCCCCACACCAGGCCGGATTGCACCAGGCTCATCGCCGTCTGCGGGGTGTCGGTGCGCCACACCTGGCGCGACAGCAGCAGGCGCGGGTCCACCTCTTCCTCGTCGCGGCCCACCACCACCACCTGGCGCAGGTTCAGCAGATCGGCGGGACGCAGCCGAGGCTTGCGGCCCAGCTTGGCCAGCAGTGACGGCGAGATCACGGCGGTCAGGGTTTCGCTGCCGATTTCCTGGAAGCCTTCCTTCTCGTCGATGGCCGAGCGTTCGAACACCAGGGCCAGCTGCACGCAGCCGCTGTGCAGCATGTGCAGCGCATCGGCCTGCGGCGCGGTCAGCACCTCCACTTCCAGCGAGGGGAACGTGTCGGCCAGCACGGCCAGCGGCGCCTTCCAGGAAGAAGCCAGCAGTTCGGGCGTGATGGCCAGGCTCAGGCGGCGCTCCAGCCCCTGGTGCAGCGACAGGGCCTGGCCCTGCAGCATGCGCAACTGATGGGCCAGCTGACGCGCGGCCGGCTCCAATGCCTTGGCCGCCGCCGTGGGCAACGGCTCGCGGCCCGAGCGGTCGAACAGCACCAGGTCCAACTCGGCCTCCAGCTGGGCGATGGTCATGCTCACGGCCGAAGGCACCCGGCCCAGCGCACGCGCGGCCGCCGAGAACGAGCCCTGGTCGAGCACCGTCAGGAAGACCTGCACGTTGTCGCTGTCGAAGCCTGTCTTCATCCGATTGCCTATCAGTATTTCTGAAACATTCTAACTTTCATTGTCAGTAATGCAGATATAGAGTCTTGCCCATGGAAACCGCCGGCGACGACCCGGCACGTGAGCAATCCGTATGCAAGGTCTCAAGCGCAAGCTGGTGTACGTCACCCTGTTCGAACTGATCGCCGTCGGCCTGACGGGCACGGCACTGTCGCTGATCTCCGAGCGGCCCGTGGTCTATGCGGGCGTGGCGGCCGTGAGTTCGTCCGTCATCGCCCTGGTATGGAACCTCGTCTACAACACCCTCTTCGAATACTGGGAGGCGCGCCAGGCCCAGAAGGGGCGCGACCTGATGCGCCGCGTGGCGCACGCCGTGGGATTCGAGTTGGGCCTGGTGGTGTTGCTGGTGCCGCTGTTCGCCTGGCTGCTGGGCCTGAGTCTGTGGGAGGCCTTCATCTACGACCTGGGGCTGATGCTGTTCTTCATGGTCTACACCTTCACGTTCAACCTGGTGTTCGACCGCGTGTTCGGACTGCCGGCTTCCGCGCTGCCCGCGCCCGAAACGCACGCCACACCGCAGCCG
>DXIO01000108.1 GCA_019112875.1 Candidatus Aquabacterium excrementipullorum | reverse complement strand
GGCAGGCTCCAACTCATTCACAAACCACATGGTCATCTTGCAGCTTGTAGAGCCAAGTCGAGCCCCATGACAACCAAACCACTTCCTCTCGTACCCAGTGCGGCGAGATTTGTGGCCGTTGACGTTCATGGAGGCTCCACAGTGCCCACATCGAAGCAACCCGCTGAACAAGTTCGTGAGCGTTTCGCCTTTGCGGTTGACGTTCTTGGTGGACGCTCGATCTGAGCGAAGTACCTGGAGGCGGTCGAATCGCGCCTTTTCGATCACTGGCGGGTAGTACCGAGGAATGATCTCGTCGCCGATCTTGATGGCGCCGTACAAAGAGTGGTTCTGCATGATCTTTTGCAGGTATGACGGCTCCCACTTCGCCTTGGGCGGCGCAGCTTCACCCTTCTTTTTCCTCGGGCTAGACCAAGCCTCAACACCTTCCGCATGAAACGTCTTGATGATGGTGTGGTTGCCAATCCCCGCCTCGGCCATCTCGATGATTCGCAGGACCACTGCAACACGCTCTGGGATCAGCTCAGCCCAGCGTCGGTCCTTGTCCTGCATGGGCTTGTCGTGATTGATATGTACCTTGATCCACGCGGGTGCTCTCAAGCTCATCAACGCGCCGTCCTTTGCACGTTCGCGCTTCTTGTTCCAGCTCGTGTTAATCCGATCTGCCTTTGTCTTGCTTTCCTCATGTGCGCGGTACATGACAATCAGCGCATCAAGAAGCTGATGGTTGTTCTCTCTAACGGTTTCCCGCGAGAACAATTTTGGCGGCTCTGTGAGCGTGACTATCGAGAGCCCTGCAGAAAGAATCCGGATGAAGAGGCTCAGGGCGTCCAAGGGCTCAGCCCTAGAGAGGCGGTCAAATGACTCAACGATCAGGATTGTTCCGGCAGGGAAACGACCTGCGTCAACCTCTTGCAGGAACAAGCCAAGTGCACCTTTGTGCACGTTGCTCATGTCGTACCCAGAGACACCAAGATCTTGGAAGCTGCGCTGCGTGTCCAAGATGAGGTTGTTTTCTGATGCGTACTTTTCTGCTTTCTCCACCTGGCGGCGCAGGCTGGTGCCTTCGGACTGGCGGGTAGAGCTATAGCGGGCGTAGGAGATGACAAGCGGCATGAGATTTCTAGAATACCAAAAAGTTATGTTTTTGGTGTCTAGAGATCGCGGCAAGATGCGCCGTACCGGTATCGCGCATGGCGTCCCAATCGTCCGCGCCGATGGCCGACTGCTCGCCGATGGTCAGCCCGGCGATGAGTCCTGCCACCCGACCATCGGCCACGTGGGCCTGGATGCGGTCACGCAGGAACAGCCGGATTCGATCGACCAGCCCCGGCGACCATGCGGTGGCCGGCCTGACCATCAGCGGCGATGGCACTTGCCGCGTGACCACCCTGCCCTGCGCCCGCAGCCCATGCTCGAACATCCAGCGCTCGCCGTCGAAGCCACCTGGGTTCAGCACGCCATCGGGCGCCTGCAGCATCACGGTCCAGCGCCAGACCTGGCCCGGCAGAAGCTTGGGCTGCACGGTTTCATCGCTTGGGCTGCGCTCTTTTCTTCCCGCGCTGGATGTCCAGGACAGGCTCACCCGCTCAGGGCACACGGCACTGGCCGGCAGCCCCGGCAGGCGCCATGGCTGCCCAGCCCGCCATTGGCGTGGCGACCCGCCATGGCCCGCTGCATCCTCCACCCCCAGCACCTCGACCTCGATGCGCTGGCCCCAGGCCTGTAGCTGCGGCAGTGCGTCCACGCGCCCCGTCAGCACCACGGTGCGTTGCGCCCAAGGCGCTGGCCAGACCTGCGCCAACCGTTGCGCGGCCCGCCATTGCGCCTGGCCCCAGCCCAGGCTGGCAATGCACAGACACAGCAGTGCAGCACCACGCCAGCCATGCCGACATGAAGCCACCCGCCACGCACACAAGCCGGCCAGCGCCATGCACAGCACGGGCACCGCCACGGCCCAGCGTGGATCGCCCACCGCAGGCTGGCGCAGCTGCACGGCCACGCCCAGCAGCCACGCCAGCAAGGCGGCCACCCATTGGACCAGCATGGGTCCTCTCCCTGTCTTTGATTGATGCCGGCGACCTTAGCACCGCGCACTGCTGCGCCATCCCCCCTGAAGGGGGTTGGCGCTCAGCGATCAGTGAAAGGCGCCAATCGCTTCAAAGACGCCAGAGCCTCAGGCGTGTCCACATCGGTGATGAACGCGGCATCGGTGCTGAGCCACAAGGCCAGTCGGTCCGGGTGCGCCTGCAGCCAGCCGCGCACACCACCTACCGCACCGTCGCGGGCCAGTGCCCGCACGTCGTCACGGGCCAGCACCACCGGGTGGCCGCGCTGCCCGTCCACCATGGGGGCCATCGCGCCATGCCGTCCGCCATCCTGTCGCCAGGCCGACAACAGCGCCTGCACGTGCGCCGGCCTGAGCAGCGGCAGATCCGCCACGGTGATCAGCAAGTCGCTGCGAGGATGGTGTTGAAGATGGTGCGCCACGGCATCTCGCTGCGTGTCCACGATGCTGCCGTCCGGCCGGCCCACCTCGGCCACCCTGGCGCCACATCGCGCCGCCAAGGGGCGAAGGATGTCGGCATACGGCCCCACCAGCACCGTGACGTGATCGCAGCCTCCTTCACGCAAGGCATGAACCAGGTCTTCCAGGATGCTGCGCGCGCCGATGCGGATCGCCGATTTGGCCTGGCCACCCATGCGGCGCCCACGCCCGGCGGCCAGCACGCAGGCGGCAATGGGATTGCGGTCGCGTGATGCGGCTTGGCGTGTGCTGACGATGTCCATGGCGCAAGCATGCACCATCGCACAGCCCCGCAGCCGCAGTCATGCTTGAGCGACCGGCGGCATCTCCCACGTCAGCGGCAACACGCCATGCGACAGGCAGCCTTGCTCGATGCGCACCCGCAACAGCCGTTGCGCGCCCTCGAACGCCGCTGCGGCCTGAGGGTCCAGATCGACCCAGGCCTGACCTGCCAGCCACAGCACATCACCACGCGCCACATCGATGAACACCAGGCCCACGCGTGGCTGCACCAGGATGTTGCCCAGCGTGTTGAACATCCAGTTGCCGGCGTAGTCGGGCACGGTCAGCTCGGTGGCGTCTGCGGTGGTGGTGACATGCACGAAACCCGGCTCGCCGCCACGGTGCGAGACGTCGACACCATCGCCCCGCGCTTGTCCCGGCTGCCCCGCCCCGGCGGAGGCCGAGGCAATGAAAAAGGTATCGCTGCCGGCGATCAGTCGCAGGGCCTCGGCGCTCAAGCGTGCGCTTTGCTGCGTCACCTGCGCCTGGCCGGCGGCATGACCTCGCCAGACGGCCTTGCGTGGCCGGATGTATTTGGGGCAGTTGCCAAAGCTCTGTCGCACGCCCACCTCGACCACGCCATCGGCCAGGTGCCGCACCGTGCCGTTCATCCGGTTGCGCCGGCGGGTGTGCGGCTCGATGCCCAGCAGGCCGATGGGCGAGCCTTCATGCCAGCTTGCCGCCAAAGGGTCGCCCGGCAGCGTCCGCACGCCGATGTGCAGGCGATGCGGATCCGGCGAGCGCATGAAGCCCGGCGGGCCAGCCCAGACGGTGGCCCAAGGCTGACCGGTGGCATCGAGCCCGCCCGCCAGCACGAAGGGCAGTTGCTCGAAGAAGGTGCGGTGCTGGTCCGGCATGTGGTCGCGGATCATCAGGCGGCCACGCTGCTCGGCCACCTCACGCACACCGGTGATGTCCTGCAGACGCTGCTCGCCTTCGTGGAAGGGCGAGGCCGTGGCGATCTCGCCCGCGGGGCTCATCATGCGGCCTCCGGCACCGGTGAGCGGGGCATGCCCACGAAACCGGGCAGCGCTTCGATCTCGGCCAGCCAGCGTCTCACCTGCGGGTAAGGCTGCAGGGACACCCCGCCTTCCGGCGCATGCGCCGTATAGGTGTACAGGGCGATGTCGGCCAGGGTGGGCGCCTCGCCAGGCACCAGGAAGCGCTGCCCGGCCAGCGTGCCGTCCATCACCTTCAGCAGATTGCCCGCCAGTTCGAGCGCCCGTTCGTCCTTCGTCTTCTTGAACAACACCGCGATGCGCGCGTTGGCCGGGCCGAAGGCCAGCGGCCCGGCGGCCACGCTCAGCCAGCGCTGCACCTGGGCGGCCTTCACCGGATCCCCGGGCAGCCAGTGCCCCCCCTGGTCGTAGCGCCGCGCCAGGTAGCTCAGGATCGCGTTGCTG